>NZ_JBEXKC010000043.1:0-69188 GCF_040609475.1 Streptomyces sp. NPDC004667
CTCGGTCAGCGGGCCGGTCAGGGAGAGCTCCCCGCGGCGCGGCTGGCCGCCGGGCAGCAGCAGCGTCAACCGCGGGGCGTCCGCGAGGGCCGAGGGCGGGGCCGGGACGGACTCCCCGGTCCCCCGGGCAGGGCCCCGGGACGACTCGCCCCGGACCGCTGCGGCCGTCTCCGGGACGGCCGGGTGCGCGGCGGCCGGATGCGCGGCGGCCGGGTGCGCGGCGGCCGTCGACTGATCCGGGTCCGGGACTCCCTCCGCCTTGACGGGCGGGTCCACGGCTGCCGGATGCGCGGCTGCCGGGTTCACGGCTGCCGGATGTCCGGCTGCCTGGTGCGCAGCGGCCGGGTGCAGGGGCCAGGGTGTCCGGCCGGAGGCCGGGGCGGCACCGCTCGGGGCGGACGCCTCGGCCTCCCGGACGGAGCCCGGAGCCGGGGCCGGGGCCGGGTCCAGGAGTTCGGCGTGGAGGGAGCGCAGCTGGGGGCCCGGGTCCGTGCCCAGGCGGGCCGACAGGTCACGGCGGACGGCCTCGTAGGCGGCCAGCGCCTGCGCCGGCCGGCCCGCGGCCCGCAGGGCCCTGATCCGCAGCACCTGCAGGGGCTCGTCCAGGGGCTGCCGGGCGCACAGTTCGGCCAGCTCCGGCAGGGCCGCCTCCGCCTCGCCCAGCGCCAGGGCCGCACCGAGCCGCCCCCGCCGCGCGTCCATCCGTACGGCTTCCCAGCGCGCGGCCTCCGCCGCCGCCTCGGGCAGCGAGGCCAGCGCCGGGCCCCGCCACAGTGCGAGGGCCTCGTCGTACAGGGCCGCCGCCCCGGCCGGATCCGGGGCATCGGCGGCGGCCCGGACGAGCCGCTCGAAGCGGAAGGCGTCGACGTCCTCGCGCCGCGCGTCCAGCAGGTAGCCGCCCGGGCCCGAGCGCACGGCGGCGTGCCCCAGCGCCCGTCGCAGCCGCCCCACCAGCGCCTGGAGCGCGGGCACGGCCTCGGCCGGCGGGTCGGCGTCCCAGACCTCGCCGACGAGCAGCGCGGCCGGTACCGCCCGCCCCGGGCGCAGGGCGAGCGCGGTCAGCAGCGCCCGCAGGCGCGCGCCTCCCACGGCGACGGTGGTCCCGTCGTCGTGGGAGGCCTGGGTGGTACCGAGGATCGCGTAGCGCACCGGCCCATTGTCCCCGCCCCCGGGGCCGGGCCCGCCCGGTCACCGGGATAGGTTTCGCCGCATGGGTCACCAGGGGAGCCGCGGCGAGCGGCAGATCAGTTCCGTATTCCTCGGCATCGTCGCCGTCATGGCGGTCACCGGCTGGGCGGTGTGGACCGGGTACGCCGCCAGCCCGGGGCTGGCGGTGTTCCTGTTCGTGACGTCCGCGTGGGTCGTCTCGCTGTGCCTGCACGAGTACGCGCACGCCCGCACCGCCCTGCACGGCGGTGACATCACGGTCGGCGCGAAGGGCTACCTGACGCTGAACCCGCTGAAGTACACGCACGCCCTGCTCAGCATCGTGCTGCCCGTGGTGTTCGTGATCCTGGGCGGGCTGGGCCTGCCCGGCGGGGCGGTGTACATCGAGCGGGACCGGATCCGGGGCCGCTGGAAGCACAGCCTGGTGTCGGCCGCGGGCCCGCTGACGAACGTGCTGTTCGCGGCCGTCTGCACCGCGCCGTTCTGGCTGGACGCCCTGGACGGCGTCCCGTTCACGTTCCGCTTCGCGCTGGCGTTCCTGGCGCTGCTCCAGGTCTCGGCGGCGATCCTGAACTTCCTTCCGGTCCCGGGGCTGGACGGCTACGGCGTGATCGAGCCGTGGCTCTCGCACCGGGTCCGCCGTGAACTGGCGCCGCTGGCGCCCTTCGCGCTGATCGGGGTGTTCGCGCTGCTGTGGATCCCCGAGGTGAACGCGTTCTTCTTCGGCGCGGTGGACGGCATCCTGCGCGGTCTGGGCGTCTCGGAGCTGGAGACGTACTGCGGCCACGACCTGTACCGCTTCTGGCAGGACCCGAACGGGCTCTGCACGGTCTCCGGCGGCTAGCCGGCACCCACACCGCCGGCCGGGGTCAGGCCACGATCAGGCGCAGGCCCAGCTCCGCCGCGTCGAGGGCGACGAGGTCGCGGTTGCGCTCGGCCCAGCGGCCCGAGGCGAGGTCCTCGCGGAGCGCGTTCACCGCCCGCTCCTCGGCCTCCGGCCCGACCCTGGTCCACACCGATACGGCGCGGCGCACGTGTTCCTCCAGGTACGCCTCGGGCCGGCGCCAGTGGGCCTCGAAGAACCCGTCGGCGCAGTCCCACGGGATGAGGACCGGCTCCGCGCGGCCTCCGATCGCGCGGGTCATGTCGGCCGGCGAGGGCCAGCCTGCGAGGAGGCCGCCGAATTCGGGCAGGTAGTCGCGGGTCAGCCAGAACCGCTCCAGCCAGCCGGGCGAACCGGCGTCGTACGTGAACACCACCACGCGGTCGGCGACGCGCTTCATCTCGCGCAGCCCGGCGACCGGGTCCGGCCAGTGGTGGACGGTGCTGACCGCCATGGCGGCGTCGAAGGACCGGTCGGCGAAGGGGAGCCGCTCCGCACTGGCGGCCACGCACGGCGCCGCGCCCGCGGGACGCTGTGCCCGCATGACCGCCGACGGCTCCACCGCCGTGACCTCGCGGTCGGTGGGTTCGTAGGAGCCGGTCCCGGCCCCGACGTTCAGGACCGTCCGGGCGTCCCCGAGCGCTTCCCAGATCTTCTCGGCGATCCGCGGTTCGGTGCGCCGCGTGGCCGGGTACGCCGACCCGATCGTCTCGTACAGCTGCGTCCCGAACACCTTGAGCTGTTCCTCCGGCGTCGTCCGGATCCCCATCGCCCGTGCCTCCAGTTCCCTGTCTATGGCGGTCACCATGGCGGCGGCGCGGTCGCGCTGTTCCCGCAACAGGCTGCGGAGCCGGTGCAGGTGCGCGACGGCGTCGGTGGTCGGGTCGTCGACGAGATCGGCGATCTCGCGCAGCCCGAAGCCCAGCCGCCGGTAGGCGAGCACCTCCCGCAGCCGCTCCACGTCCCCCGGCGAGTAGGCCCGGTATCCGGCGGCGGTCCGCGCGGACGAGGGCACGAGGCCGATCTCGTCGTAGTGATGAAGCGTGCGGACGCTCACGTCGGCCAGCTCGGCGACACGTCCCACGGTCAGGTGCTCTTCCACGCCTCCGACGATGCGGCATCACGCCACGTGAGGGTCAAGCCCGGCGGGCGGGTTCCGTCCGGGCGGTCTGCCGCGCCGGGCCCTACTGGGCGGTCTGCTGCGCCCGGCGCTGCCCGTCCGCCCTGGCCTTGCGCACGTAGTACCAGGCCATGTTGGACGTCAGCCCGGCCAGCAGCACCCAGACGATCCCGAGGAAGCTGCCCTCCACGAAGGCGACCACGGCGGCGGCCACGGCGAGGAGGCAGACGACAACGGCGAACACGGCAAGGCGGGGCATCCGGAACAGCTCCTCGGCGACACGGAAGGGGGGTCGAACCCCTCCAGTGTCCCCCATCGTCTCGGGGCTCATTTCCCGCTTTGCCTGATCTTCCGCACCGCTCCCGGCTACGGTTCGCCCGGCGTGCCAAACAGATCGTGCGAGACAAGAGCGACAGCCCGCGTCCCGGTTCGCACGGACCGGCGGATCCGGGCGGGTGGGGGGAACACGGTGCAGGAGATCCAGAAGGGTGCGAACGTCAGTCTGAACGCCCTCAGCGAGGACGTCGGCTCGGTCGTCGTGAGTCTGGGCTGGACCAGTGCGTCGGGCGCGGGGGACGCGGACGTCTCCGTGCTGCTGCTGGGCGAGAACGGCAAGATCCGCAGCGAGAACGACTTCTACTTCTACAACAACCCGGCCGCCCCGGACGGGAGCGTGCAGCTGCTGGGGAAGACCCCGACCGACAGTGGCGACGAGGACCGCATCGGCGTCGATCTGACGGCGGTGCCCGGGGAGGTGGCCCGGATCGTGGTGGCGGCCAGCCAGTACGGCGGCGCCCGCTTCGGCGACCTCGACGATCTGCGGATGACGGTCGCCGACCGGTCCGGTGAGCCGCTGGTGGGGTTCTCCATCAACGACGCGAGCGTGGAGACGGCCTTCATCTTCGGGGAGCTGTACCGGCGCGGCGAGGAGTGGAAGTTCCGCGCCGTGGGACAGGGGTACGAGACCGGGCTGGCCGGACTCGCCACGGACTTCGACGTCGTGGTCGAGGAGGCCGACGGCGCCGCCGACTCCGCGACGGGCACGGCGGACGCCGTGGAGAAGGTCGCCGGGGCCGCCGACGAGGACCTCGTCAAAAAAACCGACGAGAACGCCGAGAACGCGGCGGAGCCCGCGGCCGCCCCGATGGGCACCGCCGACGGGCCCGGTGATCCCGCGGTGCCCGTCCTTCCGGCGCAGACCCGCGGCAGGAGCGCCCGTACGACCAGGAAGAAGGTCACGCTCCCCAAGGCGGCCGGAAAGACCCTCGCCGAGAACGATTCGTGGCGGCCCGCGCGGCTCTTCCCCGTCCCGACCCTCAAGAGCGACCGGGAACGCGAGGTGCGTGCGACCTCGGTGCTGCTGGCCGTCATGGCGCAGGTGCCGGAGCTGGGCCGCCGGCTGACCGCCGGGTTCGGTGGGCCCGCCGGGCGGATGCAGACCTTCACGGAGGTGTCCCTGCCGCACGGTGAGACGCCCCGGCGCCCGGACGGCGTGATCCGGGTCGAGCGCGCGGGCAAGCTGTGGACGGCGCTCGTCGAGACCAAGACCAACGGGAATCCCCTCAGGGCCGAGCAGGTGCAGGAGTACGTGGACATCGCCGCGCGCCGCGGCTACGAGGCCGTGATCACGCTCTCCAACGACGTGGCGCTCGACGGGGCCCCCGTGGTGGACGTCAAGATCGACCGTCGGCGCAAGCACAAGGTGAGCCTGTGGCACCTGTCGTGGGCGGAGGTGGCCCACCAGACGCAGATGCTGATCCGGCACGAGGGGGTGGCCAACGCCGCACACGCCTGGCTGCTGCAGGAATTCCTGGAGTACCTCCAGCACGAGAACTCCGGCTGCCACGGCTTCCAGAACATGGGGCCCTCGTGGGTTCCCGTGCGCAGGGGGATCGACGACGAGACCCTCGCCATCGGCGATCCGCGTGCGGTGGAGGTCGTCGAGAGCTGGGAACGGCTGATCCGCCAGGTCTGCCTGCGCCTCGGCGGGGAGCTGGGGCAGAAGGCGCTGCCGGTGCAGCGGGCACGGCGCGGCAGCGATCCGCTGGCCAGGCGGGTGGCGGCGGCGGAGAGTCTCTGCTCCGAGGGCCGGCTGACAGCCGAGCTCCGGATCGAGGGCACGGAACGGGTAATCGCGGTGACGGCGGACCTGCGGACCTCGAAGGTCCGTACCTCCGTGGACGTTCCGGCGCCGGCCGGCTCCTATCCGCTGTCCACGACGAAGCGTCTGCTGCGGCTGCTGGCCGATGCCCCGGCCGATCTGCACGTCGAGAGCCTCGTGGAGGGGGCCAACGGGCCGCGCGGCACCCTGGAAAGGCTGCGGCCCGAGCCGGCGGACCTGCTGCCCAAGGACGGCGCGCAGCTCACCGGATTCCGGCTGACCCTCATCAAGGGAACGGGCACCACCCGGGGCAACGCGGAGTCCGGGTTCATCCGCAGCGTCGACGACGCCGTGGAGCGGTTCCACCACGGGGTACTGGCCCATCTGGGCACCCTGGAGGCGCGTCCCGGGCGCAGGGGCTGAACCGCGGCCCCGGGGCCCCGCGCCGCGGACGCGCGGCCCCGGGAGGGGGATCAGACGTCGGTGAGGCGGAGGCCGGCGTGGGCCTTGTAGCGGCGGTTGGTGGAGATCAGGTTGGCGACCATGGCCTCGACCTGGTGGGCGTTGCGCAGGCGGCCCGCGAAGACGCCGCGCATGCCCGGGATGCGGGCCGCGAGGGCCTGGACGAGGTCGGTGTCGGCGCGGGACTCGCCGAGGACCATGACGTCGGTGTCGATCTCCTCCACCGAGGCGTCCTGGAGGAGGACGGCGGAGAGGTGGTGGAAGGCGGCGGTGACGCGGGAGTCCGGGAGCAGGGCGGCGGCCTGCTGGGCGGCGCTGCCCTCCTCGACGCGGAGGGCGTAGGCGCCCTGCTTGTCGAAGCCGAGCGGGTTGACGCAGTCGACGACGAGCTTGCCCGCGAGGTCCTCGCGGAGGGCTTCGAGGGTCTTGGCGTGGCCCTCCCACGGCACCGCGATGATCACGATGTCGCTGCGGCGGGCGCACTCGGCGTTGTCGGCGCCCTCCACGCCGAGGCCGAGCTCGTCGGCGGCGGCGTGGGCGCGGTCGGCGGCGCGGGAGCCGATGATCACCTTCTGGCCGGCCCGCGCGAGGCGGTAGGCGAGGCCGCGGCCCTGGTCGCCGGTGCCGCCGAGGACGCCGACGGTCAGGCCGGAGACGTCCGGCAGGTCCCAGGGGTCCTTGGCCGGCGGCTTCTGCGTGCTGTCTGAGGAAGTCATGGGGGCGAGGGTACTGCCGAGTACGCCAGGTCCGAAGGGGTGGGAAGTGCCGGTACGCCCCCCGTGTCCGCCCGTGTGGTGCAGGATGCCGCCATGGATGCCGTGAGGGTCGCGCTGCTGCGCGAGGTGCTCGCCGGGACGCACTGGCCCGGCGAGGCGCGGCGGTTCGCCGGTTCGCTGCGGCGGTCCGTGGTGCCGTCGGGCGGGCCGCTGCTCCTGGTGGGCACCGAGCAGTACGAGCCCTGGCACCTGGCGGCGCACCTGGTGGACGAGGCCGCCTGGTCGGGGCTGCCGGAGCTGGCGCCGACGCTGGTGCGCCACCACGTGCGGCCGGACGCGCCGCCGCACCTCTCGGTGGGGCTGGGCCGGCTGGACGGGGCCCGGCGCGGGCACACGCTGCTGGTGGTGGCGCCGGAGCGGCCCGGCGCCGGGCTGCTGGAGCGGGTCCACGACGCCCGCCGGGCGGGGGCGACAGTACTGTCCCTGGACGGCGGGGACCCGGATCTGGGCACGCTGGCGCACGATGCGCTGTCGGTGCCCGCCGCCACCGCGGAGCTGGACCTGGACACGGTGCAGCACCTGGTCAGCGCCGCGGCCGGGGAGAACGGCCTGCCGGTGCGGCGCGGACCGCGGCGGCTGCGGGACCGGCTGGCGCGGCTGGCCGACCAGCTGACCGCGCCGCCGCCCAGCCGCTGGTGAGGGGGCCGGGGGACGGCCGGGCACGAGCCGGGGGACGGCCGGTCAGGGGCCGCTAGGAAGCCGTGCCCTCTTCCTCTTCGCGGGTCTTGTCGTTCCACTTGGGGTCGTTCTGCCATTCGAGGTTGCGCTCCTGCGCCGTCTCCATGGCGTGCCTCGCCTCCTCGGGCGTGGCGTACGGGCCGAAGCGGTCCTTGGCCGGACATTCCGGGCCCTCTTCGACCTTCTTGTGGACCAGGCAGTAGTACCACTCGCCCGGTTTTCCCACCTGGCGCTTCTTGAACAGGGCCATCGTCGGCTCCTTCCTCTGTCCGCCATGCTGCCCCATACCCGCTGGATACACTCGCTTGCATGTCTGGCCAGTCGCTGCTCGTACCAGGCGAGCTCTCTCCCGTCCGTTCCGTTCCCGGTAACATCCGCCGGCCCGAGTACGTGGGCAAGCCGATGCCCACCCCGTACACCGGACCGGAGGTGCAGTCGGCCGAGACCATCGAGGCGATGCGCATCGCCGGCCGGATCGCCGCCCGGGCGATGGAGGAGGCCGCCAAGCACATCGCCCCGGGGGTGACCACCGACGAGCTGGACCGGGTCGCGCACGAGTTCATGTGCGACCACGGCGCCTACCCGTCGACGCTGGGGTACCGGGGCTTCCCCAAGTCCCTGTGCTCCTCGCTCAACGAGGTCATCTGCCACGGGATCCCCGACTCGACCGTCCTGAAGGACGGCGACATCGTGAACCTCGACGTGACCGCGTACATCGGCGGGGTGCACGGCGACAACAACGCCACCTACCTGTGCGGCGATGTGGACGAGGAGTCCCGGCTGCTGGTGGAGCGCACCCGCGAGGCCCTGAACCGGGCGATCAAGGCGGTCAAGCCGGGCCGCCAGATCAACGTCATCGGCCGGGTCATCGAGTCGTACGCGAAGCGCTTCGGGTACGGCGTGGTCCGCGACTTCACCGGGCACGGGATCAACTCGTCGTTCCACTCCGGCCTGATCGTCCCGCACTACGACAGCCCGCACGCGACCACCGTCATCGAGCCCGGCATGACCTTCACGATCGAGCCGATGCTGACGCTGGGGACCCACGAGTACGACATGTGGGAGGACGGCTGGACGGTCGTCACGAAGGACCGCAAGCGCACCGCTCAGTTCGAGCACACGCTCGTGGTGACCGACTCGGGGGCCGAGATCCTGACCCTCCCCTGATGCGGGACGCGGTCCGCGGGCGGGCCGTTTTTTACCGACAAGACGTCGGGAACACATTGACTTAGGCATACCTAAGTAGGAAGATCGGGCGTGGCGGCACCCTGCCGCCGCGCCCGATTCCTCTTTCCGGAGGTCCGCCTTGGACGCCTTCTCCACGGTCATCCGTGTCGCCTCGCACGAGCAGCACACCGAAGCCGAGACCTCGACGTTCATGAGCGACCTGCTCGGCGGTCGGCTCGGCGTGGACGCGTACACCCGCTACACCGAGCAGCTCTGGTTCGTGTACCGGGCGCTGGAGGACGCGGCCGCGGCGCTCCGCCAGGACCCGGTGGCCGGGCCCTTCATCCGCCCCGAGCTGATGCGCGTCGCCGAGATCGAGCGCGACCTGGCCCACCTGCTGGGCCCCGGCTGGCGCGAGTCGGTCGTGGCGCTGCCCGCGACCGTGGCCTACGCCGCGCGCGTGGCCGAGTGCGCGGCCTCCTGGCCGGGCGGGTACGTCGCCCACCACTACACCCGCTATCTGGGCGACCTTTCGGGCGGCCAGATCATCCGGGACAAGGCGGAGCGCACCTGGGGCTTCGAGCGCAAGGGCGACGGCGTGCGGTTCTACGTCTTCGCGGACATCGCGAACCCGGCCGCCTTCAAGCGGACCTACCGCGAGCTGCTGGACGCGATCGCCGCGGACGACCTGGAGAAGCAGCGGATCATCGACGAGTGCAAGCGCGCCTTCGACTTCAACGGCGCGGTCTTCCGGGAGCTGGGCGAGCAGTTCCGGCTGAGCGCCTGATCCGGCTTCGGGGGGGGTGCCCGGCGGGGGTCGCCGGGCACCGTGCCGGCTAGGCCGAGGGCCGGCGGGGCTCCGCGAAGCGGACGCGGCCGCCGATCTCGACGGTGCCGTCGGGGCCCGGGGCGGTGAGGATCTGGGAGCCGGCGCCCTGGGTGATGTTCAGGGCGCGGTTCAGCTGGGCCGTCAGCAGGATCGCCGCCGAGCCGGTGGCCTCGTCCTCGGTGATGGCCCCGTCGGGGCGGCGCGGGAAGCCGCGGGCGCGGATCCGGCCGGCGGTCTCGTCCTCCCAGGCCCACGCGTACAGCCAGCCCTCGCCGGGCGGCGGCGCGGGCAGCGCGTCGACCTCGGCGGGGTTCGCGTACTGCTCGGTGCGCTTGCCCGTGACCCATTCGGGGCGGGCCGTGATCCAGGTGAACTCCCCGTCGTCGCGGGCCCATACGGACCCGGCGGGCGGCTGGAGTTCCTCGATGTCCAACAGCCAGGCGACGCCGACCAGCGGGTGGCCCGCGAAGGACATGCGGGTGCCGGGCGTACGGATGTCGACGACCCCGCGCTCGGGGTCGTCGACGAACACCGTCTCGCTGTAGCCCAGTTCGGCCGCGAGGGCCTGCCGGTCCGCGTCTTCGGGGCAGGTCCGGCCGTCGCGGACGACTCCGAGCAGGTTGCCGAACCGGCCGTCACCCGCGCAGAAGACCTTGATCACATCCAGATCGTTCACGCGGGCATTCAAGCACGGGTCAGTTCCCGGCCGTACGGCGGCGGCGCGCGAGGTAGACGGCGCCGGCGCCCGCGGCGATGACCGCGCCGGAGGTCGCGAGGAGGGCGCCGGCCGGGACCTCGGCGCCGGTGGAGGCGAGGTTCCCGCCCACGGAGCCGCCGGAGGAGCCGCCGGAGGAGCCGCCGACCGTCCCTCCGGTGGTGGTGCCGCCGGTGCTGCCGCCCGTGGTGCCCGAACCGCCGGTGCCTCCGGTGCCTCCGGTGGTGCCGGTGCCTCCGGTGGACGGGAGGACGACGTCCTTGTCCACCGCCACCGAGAGGGTGAGGGAGTCCATCGGCTTGCCCGGCTTGTACTTCTCGTCGACGGCGCCGTTGTACGCGAAGACGGCGGAGCCCTTCTCGGTGAAGACCGCGGGGACCCCTTCCAGCGACAGCAGGCCGCCCTTGGTCTTGTAGTCGCCCTTCGACAGGTCGAGGGTGGCGAACGGGATGTCCTTGGTGGTGCCCTGCGCCGTCTTCGCGTCGAGGACCAGGGTGCCCGTCTTGCCCGTGGCGGCGATCCGGACGTTGCTGAAGGCCAGGTCGAGGTGGTGGGCGGGGAGCTCGAAGCGCACGGCTCCCTCGAAGGAGGCGTCCAGCTTCTGGTTCTTGACGTCGAGTTCGCCCTTGCCGAAGGAGAAGTCGAAGGTCTTGCCGTTCTTGGTGGCGCCACCGGACGCCGTGACGCCCTGGTCGCCGACGTAGTCGTGGAGGGACTGCTTCAGCCCCCACGTCAGCTTGCCGCGCAGGATCTTCTGCGGACCGTCGGCCGCAGGCGTGGTCGGGGGCTTCGTGGAAGGCTTGACGGTGGTGCTCGGCGTGGTCGGCGTCGTCGGCGCGGTGGTGCCCGCCGACGGCGACGGCGAGGTGCCCGGGGGGTCGCTCGGGGCCGGGGGCTTCGGGAACTCCAGCGCCACCGACAGCTTGTCGGCCTCCTGCCCCGCGTAGGCCGGGCGGTCGAACTGCGCGGCGAACTCGCGGGTGAGGGTGGTGGTGAGCCCGGTCATGTTCATTCCGGTGAAGGCCACGTCCGCCAGCGGGACGTCGCGGGTCAGGACGTTGTTCCTGGTGACGTCCGCCGTCAGCTTCTTCGTACCGGTGTTGATGCGGAAGTTCTCCATCGCGACGACGAACCCGTGGGCGGTTCCGTCGAAGACGACCCGCCCCTTGAAGGCCGCGGTCACCACGTGGCCTCCGGCCTCGTCGTACTGCCCGGTCGCCTGGCCGAAGCGGAAGCCGCCCGGCACCTCGGAGGCCCCGTCGTGCGTGGTGATCGAGCCGATGCCCTTGACGTAGGCGCGCAGGCTCCCCAGCACGCCCCAGTCGAGGGTGCCGCCCGTCACCGGGATCGGCGCGGCGGCGGCCGGCGCCCCGGCGGCCGGCGCGCCGTCCGCCGCCGTGGCGGGTATGACGAAGGCGGCGGTGCCGAGGGTCGCGGCGGTGAGGACGGCGGCCGCGAGGACGGCCGGGCGGCGGTGGGACGACATGGGTGGGAACTCCCTGGGTGCACGGAGGGGCTGGAGGGGCGGGACGGGGCGGGGCTGGGGTCGAACGGGACCGGACGGGATCGAACGGGGTGAAGCGGGATCGGGCGGGGTGGACCGGGGGTGTTACGGAGCGTCGGTGGGCGCCGGGGTGGCCGCTGCCGCACGGCGCTTGCGCAGCACCAGGAACGCGCCCGCGCCGGCCAGGGCCAGCACCGCGGCGGCGAGGCCGAGGTACGGCCCGGCCGAGGAGGACCGGTCGGCCGCGGCGCCCGGGGCCGGGGAGGGAGCCGAGGCGGTCTGCGGTGCGGGCGACGGGGCGGCCGTGGAGCCCAGGTCGGGCAGGGCGGGCAGGGTGGCGCTGCCGTCGAGGGCGACGGCCAGCGAGACGGGGTCCATCTCGGTGCCGGGCCGGTACATGGAGTTGAAGGCCTGGGCGCCGCCCTCGGTGAGGGTGGCCGGGGCTTCGGTCAAGGTGGCGAGCTTCCCCTCGGTCTTCAGGCCCTTGGCGTCGAACGCGACGAGCGCCACGGCACTCTTCGTCTCGCCGCCGGTGGTCACATCGGCGGTCAGGACGCCCTTGCCGTTCTCGACCCTGACGTTCACCTTGCCGAGCGTGAGGTCGAGGTGGGCTCCCGTGAAGTGGACCGTACCGGCGAACGCCGCGTCGAGGGAGCCCTTTTGGCCGTCGTACGTCCCCTTGCCCTGCGGGAAGCGGAACAGTGCGCCGCCGTCCTGGGCGCCCTCGGCGAGCGTCCACTTGCCCTGGCCGATCGAGCCGGTGACGTACTCGCGGAAGGTGCGGCGCACGCCCCAGTCCACGGCGGCGTCGGCGAACGCGCCCTGCCCCTGCGGGGCTTCGGACGGTGCGCCCGGGGTCTGCGCGGGCGCCGGGGGCTGGGCGGGCGGGGCGCCCTGCGCGGCGGTGACGACGTCGGCGGAGAGCGAGACGGGGTCGAGCGGAGCGCCGGCCGGGTAGTAGCCGGCGAAGGCCTTGGCGCCCTGGGGGGTGAGGGTCGTGGGCACGTTGGTCAGGGCGATCGGGGTGCCGCCGCCCTTCATCTCGATGCCGCCGAGGGCGAGCGTGGCGAAGGGCACCTGGGACTCCTCGGTGACCGTGCCGGTGTCCTTGGCCTTGCTGGACACGTCGACGTAGAGGGTGCCGGTGCCGCCGGATATCCGTACGGAGGGCCGGCTGACGGTCATGTCGAGTTCGTACGCGCCGTCGGGCTTCTGGTGGCCCTGGAAGCTCACGCCGCCGGAGAAGGAGGCGTTGAACTCACCGGAGTCGGGGTCGTAGGAGCCGGCCGCCGAGTGGAAGCGGAACAGGCTGCCGCCGACGGTGGCGGCTCCGCTCTTCAGCTTGAAACCGCCTTTCGCGACCGGCCCCGTGACATAACTCTGGAAAGAGGATTTGATGCCCCAGTCGAGTCGGCCCCCCTGCACGGTGCGGCTCGCCGCGTGGGCGGCGGAGGCCGGGAGCAGCGCCCCGAGCAGGGCCGCCAGCAGGGCCACGGTGAACGTGCGGGTGGGTCGTGCGGACATGGACGTCCCCTCCAGGGTCTAGCGAGTGAGGTTAGGCTAACCTAAGCTATCCGGGTCGAGCGGGGAACCCCGACGTCGACGCGACCTCACTTCCCGCCCCACCCGCACGATCAGGACGGTGCCTTCGTGCCCACGCCCGCCACCACGCCCGCCGCGCCACCGCGCCTCCCCCGCCTCGCCGCCGCCGTGGCGGCCCTGGCACTGGCGCTGGCCGCGACCGGCTGCGCGGGAACGGACGCCCCCGCCGGCTCCCCCGCCCGGCCCGCCGCCGCCGTCCTCCCGGACCGGGTGGAACCACTGGCCGGCGCTCCGCGCCCCGCCCTGCCGGTGACCGTCCCCTCGGCCGACGGGACGCAGGTCACCGTCACCTCCGCGGACCGGATCATCCCGCTGACCGGCAGCCTCAACGAGATCGTCCAGACCCTCGGCCTCGGCGGGCAGGTCGTCGCCCGCGACATCACCGCCACCTTCGAACAGGCCGCGTCCCTGCCCGTGGTGACACGTGGCCACGACGTCTCCGCCGAGAGCGTCCTGTCGCTGCGTCCCACCCTGGTGCTCGCCGAGACCACCACCGGACCCGCGGAAGCGGTCCGGCAGATCCGCGACGCCGGCATCCCGGTCCTGGTGCTCGCCCCCGCCAAATCCCTGGAGGACGTACCGAAGCGGATCGACGCGGTCGCCGCCGCGCTCGGCGTGCAGGACGCGGGCACCCGGCTGAACGCACGCACCGCCGACCGGATCGCCGCCGCCCGCAAGGGCGTTCCGGCCGGATCGGCGAAGAAGCCCCGGGTGGCCTTCCTCTACCTGCGCGGCACCGCCTCCGTCTACCTGCTCGGCGGCTCCGACTCCGGCGCGGCCTCGCTGCTGGAGGCGGCGGGCGCGGTGGACACCGGCAAGGAGTCCGGGCTCGGCAAGGACTTCACCCCGATCACCAGCGAGGCACTGGCCGCCGCCGCGCCTGACGCGATCCTCGTCATGACCAAGGGCCTCGAATCCGTCGGCGGCGTCGACGGCCTGGTCAAGATCCCGGGCGTGGCCCAGACGCCGGCCGGGATGGACCGCCGCGTGGTCACCGTCGACGACGGCGTCCTCCTCAACTACGGCCCCCGCACCGACCAGGTGCTCTCCTCCCTGGTCGCCCAGCTCTACGCCAAGGGCGCCTGACGTGACCCTCCCCCACGATCCCCCGCGCGGCGGCGGAGCCGCCCCCGACGGCCCCTCGGCCGGCCCCGCGGCCTCGGCCGCACGGGCCACCGGGACCGCCCCGGCTCCCGCGCCCTCCCCGGAGCCCTCCCCGGAGCCCTCCCCGGATCCCTCTCCGCGGGACCCCGGCGGGCCGGCCGGGCCGCGCCGCCCGCGCGGGACCCTGTGGCTCACCGCCGCGCTGGTCACCGTGCTGCTGGTGCTCGCCCTCGTCTCCGCCGGCGTCGGCGCGTACCGCATCCCCACCGCCGACGTGCTCGCCTCCGTCCGGCACCACCTGGGCCTCGGCGGCGCCCCCCTCGACCGGGTCGGGGAGAGCGTGCTGTGGAACGTACGCCTCCCCCGCGTCGCGCTCGCGGTGCTCGTCGGCGCCAGTCTCGGCTGCGCGGGCGCCCTGATGCAGGGGGTGTTCGGCAATCCGCTCGCCGAACCCGGCGTGATCGGCATCTCGGCCGGCTCCGCCGTCGGCGCGGTCGCCGCGATCGGACTGGGCCTCAGCTTCTTCGGGAACTGGACCGTCACCGCCTGCGCCTTCGTCGTGGGGCTGTTCACCGTCGGCGCCGTCTACCTGCTGTCCCGCAACGGCGGCCGCACCGAGGTCGTCACCCTGATCCTCACCGGCATCGCCGTCAACGCCTTCGCGGGCGCCCTGATCGGCCTGTTCGTCTTCTTCGCCGACAGCGGGCAGGTCAACCAGATCACCTTCTGGCAGCTCGGCTCCCTGGCCCAGGCCACCTGGCCCAAGGTCCTCGCCGTCCTGCCCTGCGCGCTCGCCGGACTGCTCGCCGCCCCCTTCTACGCCCGCCGCCTCGACCTCCTCGCACTCGGCGAACGCCCGGCCCGCCACCTCGGGATCGACGTCGAACGGCTGCGCCTGGCCCTGATCCTGGTCGTCGCCCTGCTGACGGCGGCCGCCGTCGCCGTGGCGGGGGTCATCACCTTCGTGGGCCTGCTCGTCCCGCACCTGCTGCGGATGGCGAACGGCCCCGGACACCGCTTCCTGGTGCCCGGCAGCGCGCTCGCCGGTGCCGTGGTCCTGGCCGGCGGCGACCTGGCCGCCCGTACGGTCGCCGCGCCCGCCGAACTGCCCCTGGGCGTACTGACCGCCCTGATCGGCAGCCCGTTCTTCTTCTGGCTGCTGCGCCGCACCCGGCGCCGGCAGGGAGGCTGGGCATGAGCGCCCTCCGCCGCGGCCGGGCCGCCCTCTTCGGCCGCCGCCCGCGCACCGCCCCCGCCCGGCCCGCCCCCGGCGAGGTCCTGGTCCGGGCCGAGGACCTGCACGTGCGGCTCGGGGAGCGCGAGGTGCTCACCGGCATCGAACTGAGCGCGCACGCGGGCGAGGTGCTGGCCCTGGTCGGCCCCAACGGCGCGGGGAAGTCCACCCTGCTGGGGGCGCTGGCCGCCGATCTGCCCGCGGACTCGGGGACCGTACGCGTCGACGGGCGCCCGGTGTCCGAGTGGACGGCGCCCGAACTGGCCCTGCGCCGCTCGGTGCTGCCCCAGTCGGCCGCGCTGTCCTTCCCGTTCCCGGTCGCGGACGTGGTCCGGATGGGCCGCGCCCCCTGGGCGGGCACCGCCCTGGCCGGCGCCGACGAGGAGGCGGTGGCCGAGGCCATGGCCGCCGCCGAGGTGACCGCTTTCGCCGCACGCCCCTTCTCCGCGCTCTCCGGCGGCGAACGGGCCCGGGTCGCGCTGGCCCGCGTACTGGCCCAGCGGGCTCCGCTGATGCTGCTCGACGAACCCACGGCCGCCCTGGACCTGCGCCACCAGGAGCTGGTGCTGCGGGTCTGCCGGGAGCGGGCCGCGGCCGGGGACGCGGTGGTCGTCGTCCTGCACGACCTCGGGCTGGCGGCGGCGTACGCGGACCGGGCCGCCGTGCTGCACGACGGCCGGATCGCGGCGGCCGGACCCCCCTCGGAGGTCTTCGGGGACGGGCTGCTGAGCCGGGTCTACCGGCAGCCGGTGGAGGTCTTCCCACACCCCCGCACCGGGACCCCGCTGGTGGTCCCCGTACGCGAGGAGGCCAAGGGAGAACCGGCCGGTAACCCTTCCGGGCCCCGGAACGCCGACGGGGACTTGACCCGCGCTTGACCTTCGCTTGAGGCAGTCATGGAGGGGCCGTGACGGGCCCGTGTCCGGGGCCGGAAGGTGAGAGCTGAATCACTGGACGAGTGGGTATCGGTCAGGTAAGCCTCGGTTAAGTTAGGTCCGCCTCACCGAGCCTCGTCGAGGCTCAACCAGCCTCCACCCCCGCCAGGAGCCCCCATGCGCCCCGCCCGCCTCACCGTCCTCTCCGCGGCCGCCGTCGTCGTCGCACTCACCGCCGTCACCGGCTGCGCGGACAAGAGCGACGACAGCGGCTCCGGCGCCATCAAGGTCAACGCGACGGACAGCGCCTGCGAGGTCTCCAAGACCGAGTTCCCGGCCGGCAAGGTCTCCATCGAGGTCGAGAACAAGGGCTCCAAGGTCACCGAGCTCTACGTCCTCTTCCCGGACGACCGCATCGTCGCCGAGCGCGAGAACATCGGCCCCGGCACCAAGGCCACCATCACCGCCGAGATCAAGGCGGGCGACTACGAGTTCGCCTGCAAGCCCGGCATGAAGGGCGACGGCATCCGCACCAAGGTCAAGGCCACCGGCCAGGGCGGCGGCGACAAGCGCAGCCCCGAGCTGGACGCCGCGGTCGCCTCGTACCGCAAGTACGTGCAGGAGCAGGCCGACGAGACGCTGCCGAAGGCCAAGGTCTTCGCCGACGCCGTCAAGGCCGGCGACCTGGACGCGGCGAAGAAGGCCTACGCCCTCTCCCGCCTGGGCTGGGAGCGCACCGAGCCGGTCGCCGAGTCCTTCGGTGACATCGACCCGAAGGTCGACGTCCGCGAGGACGGCCTGGAGGCGGGCCAGGACCCGGCCAAGGACTGGACCGGCTGGCACCGTCTGGAGAAGTCCCTCTTCCAGGACAACAAGATCGGCGACGAGGACAAGAAGCTCGCCGACACCCTGATCACCGACCTCACCGAGTGGCAGAAGAAGGTCGGCCAGGCCGAGATCACCCCGACCTCGATGGCCAACGGCGCCAAGGAGCTGCTCGACGAGGTCGCCACCGGCAAGGTGACGGGTGAGGAGGAGCGCTACTCCCACACCGACCTGGTCGACTTCAAGGCCAACCTCGAAGGTGCCCAGAAGGCGTACGAACTCCTCAAGCCGACCGCCCAGAAGAACGACGCCGGGCTCGTCAAGCAGCTCGACACCCAGTTCGCGTCCCTGAGCACCCTGCTGGACAAGTACCGCGCCGACAAGAACGGCTACGAGTTCACCTCCTACGACAAGGTCGGTGACGCGGAGCGCAAGGAGCTCTCGGACGGGGTCAACTCCCTCGCCGAGCCGCTCTCCAAGCTGGCCGCAGCGGTCGCCAAGTAGTACCCGGATCCAGGCAGAGGCGGGAGAAACAGCATGACCGACCAGGTGTCGCAGGAGTCCTCCACCGGCGCGGGCGCCCCTTCCCGGCGCTCGGTGCTGGGCTGGGGCGGAGCCGGTCTCGCGATCGGCGCCGCCGCGGCCGGCGGCACGGTCGCCGCGCTGGGCGGCGGCTCGGACATGGCCCCGGCGGCCTCCGCCGGGGCGGCGGTCGCGTTCCACGGCGAGCACCAGTCCGGCATCGCCAGCGCGGTCCAGGACCGGCTGCACTTCGCGGCGTTCGACGTGAAGACCAAGAACCGTGACGAGCTGGTCCAGCTCCTCAAGGAGTGGACCGCCGCGGCCCGCCTGATGACGGCCGGCCTGCCGGTCGGCGACGCGTACGAGGGCCTGCCCGAGGCCCCGCCGACCGACACCGGCGAGGCCCTCGGCCTCAAGCCCTCCCGCCTCACCCTGACCATCGGCTTCGGTCCGGGCCTGTTCGCCAAGGACCGCTTCGGCCTGGAGGGCAAGCGCCCCGAGGCCCTGGTGGACCTGGAGGCCTTCCCCGGCGACAACCTGGACCAGGCCCGCTCCGGCGGCGACCTGTGCGTCCAGGCCTGCGCCGACGACCCGCAGGTCGCGGTGCACGCCATCCGCCAGCTCGCCCGCATCGGCTTCGGCAAGGTCGCCGTCCGCTGGTCGCAGCTCGGCTTCGGCAAGACCTCCTCGACCACCCCGGACGCGCAGACCCCGCGCAACATGATGGGCTTCAAGGACGGCACCCGTAACGTCTCGGGCACCGACACCGCCGCCCTCGACAAGCACGTGTGGGTCGGCGCGAACGACGGCAGCGCCTGGCTGACCGGCGGCTCGTACCTGGTCGCCCGCCGCATCCGGATGCACATCGAGACCTGGGACCGGACCTCCCTTCAGGAGCAGGAGGACGTCTTCGGCCGCGACAAGGGCGAGGGTGCGCCGGTCGGCAAGTCCAAGGAGCGCGACGAGCCGTTCCTGAAGGCGATGAAGCCGGAAGCCCACGTGCGCCTGGCGCACCCGGACTCCAACGACGGGGCGACGATCCTGCGCCGCGGCTACTCCTTCACCGACGGCACGGACGGGCTGGGCCGCCTCGACGCGGGCCTGTTCTTCCTCGCCTACCAGCGCGACGTCCGCAAGGGCTTCATCCCGATCCAGCGGCAGCTGGCGAAGAACGACGCGCTCAACGAATACATCCAGCACGTGGGTTCGGCCGTCTTCGCCGTCCCGCCGGGCGTCCGCGACAAGGACGACTGGTGGGGCCGGACGCTGTTCGCGTAGTCCCCGCCGGAGAGGAAACGCCGTGTTCGGCAACTATCTGATCGGCCTGCGCGAAGGCCTCGAAGCCAGCCTGGTCGTCTGCATCCTGGTCGCCTACCTGGTCAAGACGGAGAACCGGGCCGCGCTGCGCCCGGTGTGGCTCGGCATCGGGATCGCCTGCACGATCTCGCTGGCGTTCGGCGCGCTGCTGACCTTCGGCACCCAGGAACTCACCTTCGAGGCCCAGGAGCTCCTGGGCGGCAGCCTCTCGATCATCTCGGTGGGCCTGGTGACGTGGATGGTCTTCTGGATGAAGAAGACCGCACGGCACCTGAAGGGCGAGCTGGAGGGCAAGCTGGACGCAGCCCTCGCGATGGGCACCGGCGCGCTGGTGGCCACCGCCTTCCTGGCGGTGGGCCGCGAGGGCCTGGAGACGGCGCTGTTCGTGTGGGCCTCGGTCCGCGCGAGCGGCGAGGGCTCCTCGGCCCCGCTGATCGGGGTGCTGCTGGGCATCGCGACGGCGATCTTCCTGGGCTGGCTGTTCTACCGGGGCGCGCTGAAGATCAACCTGGCGAAGTTCTTCAAGTGGACCGGCGGCATGCTGGTGATCGTGGCCGCGGGCGTGCTCGCGTACGGCGTCCACGACCTCCAGGAGGCCGGTTTCCTGAACGGCCTGCACGACAAGGCCTTCGACGTCAGCTCGGCGATCCCGCCGGACAGCTGGTACGGGGTCCTGCTCAAGGGCGTCTTCAACTTCCAGCCGGACCCGACGGTCTACCAGCTGGTGGTGTGGTCGCTGTACCTGGCCGTCGTCCTGGGCCTGTTCCTCCTCCCGGCCCGCGCCAAGGCGGCCCCGGCCCCGAAGGAACCGACCCCCGCCCGCGGCTGACGCCGCCCGCGGCCGACGCCCGTCCGCCGTCCCGCCCGACGCCCGGCCACCGGCCGGGCGTCTCGCGTTTCCCCTACCAGAGCCGGTCGACGGTGCCCGGATGGAGCGGGATCCTGGTCCCGCTCAAGGCGGCCCGGTCGGCTTCCCCCTCCGCCCCGGGGGCGAAGAAGGCGGCCAGCACCTCCTTGTCGAAGCCCGGCGCGTCGGTGGCCAGCGGCTCGGCCGGGGTGCCGCCGACGAGCACGCTGCCGGGCAGCCGCTCGAAGCCGGCCCGCTCGTAGAACGGCACCAGCGGCCGGTCGCAGCTGAACAGGGCCACGTCCACCGCGGGATCGGCGGCCAGCTCCGCCCGCGCCCCGGCCACCAGCCGGCCCCCGAGCCCCCGCCCGCACCACTCGGGCCGGGTCACCACACCGCTCAGCCCGGCGGCCCGCCGGACCCGCCCCCCGCACGGGACCTCCTTGTGGAGCAGCGTCAGGCAGGCCCCGACCGTGCCGTCCCCGTCCACGAGCAGCAGCACCCTCGGCCGCAGCGCGGGGTCGTGCCCGAACCGGCTCCCGGGCCACACCCGCGCCTCGATCCCCGCCACCTGCCGCGCCAGTTCCCCGGGCAGCTCCGCCTCCGGGTACGCGACCGGCCGCAGGCCTGAGACCGGCGGCCCGCCACGATGTGCGTCCCTGTCCTCAGTCGTCATGACGCTCCCAACCGGAATATCTCCCTACGCATTTCCCGCGCCAACGGCCCGCCGTTCCGGGCCGATCGGCGGGCCGTCCGTTGATGGCTGATCTATATTGGTCCGGGCCCGCTGTCCTTTCGACCACAAAAAGGGGCAGTTGGAGCCGCACCTAGGGGGTAACGATGCGTGGTCACACGGGGTAGAACCGTTATCCCCGCGAAAAAGCATGGCCGAATTCGATTGGCCTGTCCGTAACCGCCGTCCCACGAGGTGTTTCTCGGACCGGTTCTCCGGAGTCCTTTCCCGCCGCCTCTCCCCCGCGGACGCGTCCGCAGCGGTGACGAGGCCGGGCCGGCCGTTCGTTCGCGGTGCGTCTCATCGGCCGGACCGGACAACTCGACGAATGGCTCGTACGTGCAGAACGGCATACTCAGGTCCCGCGGTGCCACCGCCACGGGCAAACCCGTCGACCAGGGACCGGGGTCCGTCGGCCTGTCCGTGGTCATTCCCGCCTACCGGGAGGAGGACCGCCTGGGGCCCACCCTGGACGTCGTCCGAGCCTACCTGGACTCCCACGTCGGCACCGGCACGGAGGACTGGGAGGTCATCGTCGTCGACGACGGCTCCCCCGACCGGACCGCCACCGTCGCCCTGAAGGCCGGTGTGGACGAGCACCGGATCCGGCTCGTGCAGTCCGAGCAGAACCGGGGCAAGGGCAGCGCGCTGCGGCTCGGCGTCGCGGCCTCGCTGGGGCGGCGCGTGCTGATCATGGACGCCGACCTGGCGACCCCCATGGAGGAGCTCGCCGGGCTGGAGAAGGCCCTGGCCGACGACCCGAAGCTCGACGCCGCCATCGGCTCGCGCGCCCACCGCGACTCCGCCGTGGAACGCCAGCAGAGCGCGCTGCGCGAAGTGCTCGGCTGGGTCGGCAACCGGGTCATCCGACTGGTCGCCGTCCGCGGGATCCGCGACACCCAGTGCGGTTTCAAGCTGTTCGACGGGGACCATGCCCGCGCGGCCTTCGGCGCCGCCAAGCTCGACGGCTGGGCCATCGACGTGGAGATCCTCCAGTACTTCCGGCGCAAGGGGTGGCCGGTCGCCGAGGTTCCGGTCCGCTGGGCGCACCAGGACGGCTCCAAGGTCCAGCTCCTGGACTACCTGCGCACGCTCGGCGAACTGATGCGCCTGAATGCCGGCGGCATCGTCGTGGCCGCGCTGTACCTGCTGGCCTCGCTCTACCTCTACAAGGGGTGGTGGGGGGATCTGGACGGCTCGATCCTCGCCCATTCCCTGCAGGACCAGAACCAGTGGGAATGGTTCTTCGGGGTCACCGCCGACAATGTCGCACACCTGCGCAACCCCCTGTTCACCGACTTCCAGAACATGCCGGACGGCGTGAATCTGATGGGGAACACGGTGATGCTCGGACTTTCGGTCCCGTTCACCCCGGTCACCCTGCTCTTCGGCCCGACCGTCACGCTCGCCCTGGTGTTCACCCTCGGCATCGCCGTGACCGCCTGGTCCTGGTACTGGCTGATCCACCGCCGGTTCACGGAGAGCCGCTGGGCGGCCGCCGTCGGCGGGGCCCTGGCCGCCTTCGCGCCGCCGATGATCTCGCACGCCAACGCCCACCCGAACTTCGTCGTGCTCTTCATGATCCCGGTCATCATCGACCGGGCGCTGCGGCTGTGCGAGGGCAAGAACGTCGTCCGCGACGGCGTGCTGCTCGGGCTGTTCTCCGCCTACCAGGTCTTCCTCGGCGAGGAGCCGTTCCTGCTGGCCGCGATGGGCATGCTGATCTTCGCCCTCGTCCACGCGTACGCCGACCGCGAGACCGCCCGCGCGGCGCTGCGGCCGCTGGCCAAGGGCCTGGCGATCACGGCGGCCGTCTCCGTGCCGCTCGTCGCCTTCCCCCTGTACTGGCAGTTCTTCGGCCCGCAGAGCTACCACTCGGTGCTCCACGGCGAGGGCGGGGCCGGCAACCCGCTGCGCGCCCTGACCGAGTACTCGGCCCGCTCGCTGTTCGGCAACGCCGAGACCGCGGGCAGGCTCTCGCTGAACACCACCGAGCAGAACGCCTTCTACGGCTGGCCCCTGCTCGCCCTGGCCACCGGGATCACCCTGTGGCTGTGGCGGCTGCCCGTGGTGCGCGCCCTCGGCATCACCGCCCTGGCCACGGCCGTGCTCTCCCTGGGCCCCCGGGTGGAGATCGACAAGTTCGGCATCGCCGTTCCCGCGCCCTGGCGGGTCCTGCGGCACCTGCCGCTGCTCGAATCGGTCATCGAGAGCCGGGTCGCCATGGTGTGCGCGCCCGTCTTCGGCATCCTGCTGGCCCTCGCCCTCGACCGGATCGTGGGCTTCCGCGCCCGCGAGCACCGCGTCGTCGGGTACCTGGCCGTGGCCGCCGCGCTGGTGCCGATCCTGCCGCTGCCGCTGGTCGTCGAGGAGCGCGACCCCGTACCGGCGTTCATCTCCCGGGGCCTGTACGAGGAGTACCTCAAGGACGGCCGGTCCCTGGTCCCGGTACCGCTGCCCGACCCCCGCTACGCGGCCTCCCTGCGCTGGCAGAGCGGCACCGGCTTCGGGTTCAAGCTGGCCGGCGGCTACTTCAACGGGCCCGACGGGCCCGACCGCGTCGGGATCTACGGCGCCAAGCCGCGCATGCTGTCCGACCTGCTGCGGGACATGCGCTGGGGTACCGTCGCACCGCCGGAGGTCACCCCGGAGATGCGCGAGGAGGCCCGTGGGGATCTAGCCCACTGGAAGGCCGGTCTGGTCGTCCTGCCCGTGGAGCAGGAGCGCACCCCCGAACTGCGCGGCACCCTCACCTCGTTGCTCGGCAAGGAGCCGCAGAAGGTGGCCGACTGCTTCATCTGGCAGGTCGACCCCGTCTGATCCCGGGAGGACCGGAGCGGTACGGCGGGGTCATGGCCACGGTCGGCCGTGGCCCTGCCACCGTTCCGGGCCGTCAGCCGCGGCCGATGTACGGCATCGCCGTCGCCATCACCGTCGCGAACTGGACGTTGGCCTCCAGCGGCAGCTCCGCCATGTGCAGGACCGTGCGGGCCACGTCGGCGGCGTCCATCACCGGTTCCACGGCCAGCCGGCCGTCCGCCTGGAGGATGCCGGTCTGCATGCGCTCGGTCATCTCGGTGGCCGCGTTGCCGATGTCGATCTGGCCGCAGGCGATCCGGTACGGGCGCCCGTCCAGGGACAGGGACTTGGTCAGGCCCGTCATGGCGTGCTTGGTCGCGGTGTAGGCGACGGAGTTCGGGCGGGGCACGTGGGCGGAGATGGAGCCGTTGTTGATGATCCGGCCGCCCTGCGGGTCCTGCTCCTTCATCGCCCGGAAGGCGGCCTGGGCGCAGAGGAAGGAGCCGGTGAGGTTGACGTCGACGACCTGGCGCCAGGCCTCGTAGGAGATGTCCTCCAGCGCGACCCCGGCCGGGCCGAAGGTGCCGGCGTTGTTGAAGAGCAGGTCGAGGCGCCCGTAGTGGTCGCGGACGGCGGCGAAGAGCGCGGCCACGTCGGCCGGGTCGCTCACGTCCGCCCGTACGGGGAGCACCTCCGCGCCCGGCCCGACGGCGGCGGCCGTGTCCTCCAGGGGCCCGGTCCGGCGTCCGGCCACGGCCACCGACCAGCCCGCCCCGGCCAGGGCGAGGGCGACGGAGCGGCCGATGCCGGAGCCGGCACCCGTCACGACGGCGATCTTCTTCAGCGGTGCGTTCATGGGGCCGCAGGGTACGTCACACCGCACGTCCGGCTCGGGACGTTCCGACAGCTGAGAGCATGGGTCGGTCAGGGGTGCGTACATCGGATGAGAAGACTGGAGTTCGGCATGTCGGAGAGAGGCCCCTCGGCGGCCCCCACGGAGGGCGCCGCCCCCGGATCCCCGCCCCCCTCGCCCGCCGCGGCCGTCCCGCTGACGGCCGCGCGCCGCACCGGTCTGCTGGTCACCTTCATCCTGGGCGGGCTCACCGCGCTCCCCCCGCTGTCCATGGACATGTACCTGCCGGCGCTTCCGGAGGTGACCGACGCGCTGCGCAGCCCGGCGGCGACCGTCCAGCTCACCCTGACCGCCTGCCTCGCCGGCATGGCGCTGGGCCAGCTGGTCATCGGCCCGATGAGCGACAAGTGGGGCCGCCGCCGGCCCCTGCTCGCGGGCATGGTCCTCTACGTCCTCGCCACGGCGGTCTGCGCCCTCGCGACGACCACCGAGCTGCTGATCGGCTTCCGCCTGGTCCAGGGCCTGGCCGGCGCCGCCGGGGTGGTCATCGCCCGCGCCGTCGTGCGGGACCTGTACGACGGGGTCGAGATGGCCCGCTTCTTCTCCACCCTGATGCTCATATCCGGGGCCGCCCCGATCGTCGCGCCGCTCATCGGCGGCCAGGTGCTGCGCTTCGCCGACTGGCGCGGGGTCTTCGTCGTGCTGACGGTCGTCGGTCTGGCCCTCACCGTGGTGGTCTGGCGCAGTCTGGCGGAGACGCTCCCGCCGGAGCGGCGCCAGACGGGCGGCGTGGGTTCCGCGCTGCGGACCATGCGCGGGCTGCTCGGCGACCGGGTCTTCGCCGGGTACACCCTGGCGGGCGGCTTCGCCTTCGCGGTGCTCTTCTCCTACATATCCGCCTCGCCCTTCGTGGTCCAGGAGATCTACGGGGCCTCCCCGCAGGCCTTCAGCCTGCTGTTCGGCCTCAACTCCGTCGGGCTGATCGTCGTCGGCCAGATCAACGGCAAGCTGCTGGTCGGCCGGGTCAGCCTGGACAAGGCCCTGGGCGCCGGGATCGCGACCATCACGGTGGCCTCGGTGGCACTGCTGCTGATGTCCACCGGGGTGTTCGGGGAGGTCGGGCTGGTGCCCGTCGCCGCCGCCCTGTTCGTGCTGATGTCGGCGATGGGCCTGGTGCTGCCGAACACCAACGCGCAGGCGCTGATGCGCACCCCGCACGCCGCCGGCTCGGCATCCGCCCTGCTGGGCACCTCCTCCTTCCTCGTCGGTGCGGTCGCCTCCCCGCTGGTCGGGATCGCGGGCGAGCACACGGCGGTGCCGATGGCGCTGGTCCAGCTGAGCTGCTCGCTGCTCTCGGTGGGCTGCTTCCTCGGCATGTGCCGCCCCTGGCGGCCGCGGGAACCGCTGACCGCGTGAGCGGGGGCGGGGCCCGGCGCCGTAAACTTCGCTGGTGAACGCCTCCGCCCCCACCACCGCCGAGACCCTCCGCAGCGCCCTCGCCGGGCTGCTCGACGGGCTCCCGCCGAAGCAGGCCTCGGCCGCCGTCGAGCGGCTGATCGCCAACTACCGGGGCGCCACCCCCACCGACGCCCCCGTCCTGCGCGACCGCTCCGACGTGGCGGCGTACGCGGCCTACCGGATGCCGGCCACCTTCGAGGCCGTACGGGCCGCCCTGGACGGGCTGGCGGAGGCCGCGCCCGAGTGGGTCCCGGGCTCGCACGTGGACGTGGGCGGCGGTACCGGCGCCGCGACCTGGGCGGTGGACGCCACCTGGGACGGCCCCCGCACCACCACGGTGCTCGACTGGGCGGAGCCCGCGCTCGCCCTCGGCCGGGAACTGGCCGGCCGCTCCTCCTCCGAGGCGCTGCGCGGGGCCGACTGGCGCCGGGCCGTCATCGGCATCGGCATCGACCTCCCCGACGCGGACCTGGTGACGGTGTCCTACGTGCTCGGCGAACTCACCCCGCAGGCCCGCCGGGCGGTCGTCGCCGAGGCGGCCCGCGCGGGGCGGGCCGTGGTGCTGATCGAGCCGGGCACCCCCGAGGGCTACCTGCGCATCCGCGAGGCCCGCGAGCAGCTGATCGAGGCGGGGCTGAAGGTCGCCGCGCCCTGCCCGCACGACGGGGCCTGCCCGATCGAGGTGGGCCAGGACTGGTGCCACTTCTCGGCGCGGGTCAGCCGCTCCTCCCTGCACCGGAAGATCAAGGGCGGCTCCCTCCCGTACGAGGACGAGAAGTTCAGCTACGTCGCCGCGACCCGTTTCCCGGTGGCGCCGGTCCCCTTCCGGATCACGCGGAGGCCGCAGATCAGGAAGGGGCTCGTCCTGCTGGAGCTGTGCGGTCCGGAGGGCGGCGAGGCGGCCGGTCTGACCCGGGCCACCGTCACCAAGCGCCACGGCGACCTCTACAAGGCGGCGCGCGACGCCGACTGGGGCCAGGAGTGGCCGCCGCCCGCCGACGCGTAGGCCGCGGGGCCCCGTACGGGAACGCGGCCCCGGCGGGTGGAGCCGGGGCCGCCGGGGTCACTGCTCCCGGGGCCTCAGCTCCTGGGTGCAGCACTTGACGCTGCCGCCACCCTTGAGCAGCTCGCCCAGGTCCATCGGCACCGGTTCGAAGCCGCGCTCGCGCAGCGGGGCGATCAGCCCGGTCGCGGCCTGCGGGAGCAGCACGTGGCGCCCGTCGGAGACCGAGTTCAGGCCGAAGGCCGCCGCGTCCTCGGCGTCCACGATCAGGGCGTCCGGGAAGAGCCTCCGCAGTACGGCCCGGCTGCCCGGCGAGAACGCCGGCGGGTGGTACATGATCTCGTCGCCGTCGAGGACGCAGAGCGCCGTGTCCAGGTGGTAGTAGCGCGGGTCCACCAGGTCGAGTCCGATGACGGGGCGGCCGAAGAACTCCTGCGCCTCGTCGTGCGAGAGCGGGCTGCTGCGGAAGCCGCGGCCCGCCAGGATGTACGTGGCGGTGACGGCGAAGTCGCCCTCGCCCTCGTTGACGTGCGAGGGCTCGTGGACGTCGGTGAAGCCGTTCGCCCGGAACCAGTCGAGGTGGATCTCCGCCTCGGCGGCGCGCTCGGGGTAGGCGAACCGGGCGCCGAGCACCCTGCCGTCGACGACGAGGGCCCCGTTCGCGGCGTAGACCATGTCGGGCAGGCCGGGGTGCGGTTCGAGGATCTCGACGGTGTGGCCGAGGGAGCGGTAGCGGTCCCTCAGGTCTTCCCACTGGGCGTGTGCGAGGGGCAGGTCCACCGGTTTCGTGGGATCCATCCACGGGTTGATGGAGTACGTGACCTTGAAGTGTGCGGGTGGGCACATCAGGTAGCGCCGGGGTGTGGCGTCTCTGCGCAAAGAAGGCTCCTCACGACTGCGGACTCACGTGCGTGCGTCTGTGGAAAGAATCGTCTCTCCTCAAGCGCGGACGCGCAGTGAACTGATGGGGTGGTTTACGCGATGGATGAAAGACGAGACGTCTCGCATTGATACGTTGGGCGTCATGAGCAAGTCCCCCGACGCCTCCCGCCGCAGTGAGCGCTCGCGGCGCGCCATCCTCGACGCCTCGCTCGCACTGGTGGGCGAGGTCGGCTACAACAAGCTGACCATCGAGGCCATCGCCGCCCGGGCGGGCGTCGGCAAGCAGACCATCTACCGCTGGTGGCCCTCGAAGGCGGCCGTCCTGCTGGACGCCTCGCTGGCACGGTCCGGGGAGGCCGTGGAGGAGGGCGGGTGGACGGGCTTCCCCGACACCGGAGACCTGGCGGCCGACCTCAAGACGGTCCTGCGGGCCACGGTGGACCAGTTCCTCGACGAGCGGTACGAGGCGCCCACCCGCGCCCTCACGGCCGCCGGCGCGACCGACCCCGAGCTGGGGGCCCGCTTCACCGGGCAGCTCCTCGAACCCCAGCTCGCCCTGTACGAAGCCCGGTTGCGCATCGCCGTGGACGGTGGGCTGCTCCCTGCGGACACCGACCTGCGCCTGTTGGTGGAGATGCTGGTGGGACCGCTGACGTACCGGTGGCTGCTGAGGACCGCGCCGCTCACGCACGCGCACACGGACGCGCTGGTGGACGCGGCGCTGCGCGGGGTGGGATACGTCACCACCCGCCCGGCCGCCGCCGGGGCCTGACCCGGCGGCCGAGAACATATGGCCGAATTCTATGGTTATGGGAGGGCCCAGATCGGGGGGTGCGGTCACCCGGGACTCAGGATGGTGGGACGATGGGACGGTCTTCCGGGGCAACGTTGAGGTGAGGGGATAGATGGGGTCCGAGTCCGGCCGCGTCAAACGCGGCGAGCAGAGCAGGATGTCCCAGTGGCTGCGCCGGCGCCGCAAACCCGCCCCGACCGAAGACCCCGCGGGTGCCCGCGAGGCCCTCCTGCTGGCCGTCGCCGCCGCCGGACTGCCGCTCGCCCCCGCCGCGCACCCCGCCGGCTACCGATGTTCGTGCGACCGCATCGGCTGCCCCACCCCCGCGCGGCACCCGGTCTCCTTCGCCTGGCAGACCCAGTCGACCACCGACCGCGCGCAGATCGAACGCTGGGCCCGCAACCAGCCGCAGGCCAACTTCATCACCGCCACCGGCATGGTCCACGACGTCCTCGACGTCCCGCTGGAAGCCGGACGCAGCGCCCTGGAACGCCTGCTGGCCGCCGGCATCGAGGTCGGACCGGTCGCCGAATCGGGCGGCACGGGGGACCACGCCCGGATGCTCTTCTTCACGGCGACCCGCGGGACGCCGGAGGACGAGGACGAATGGTGGCCCTGCGAACTGGACTGCCACCCCGAGACCATGGACGAACACCCCGGCCTGCGCTGGCACTGCCGCGGCAGCTACGTCCTCCTCCCCCCGGCCACCCTCCCCGGGGAGTTCTCGGTGAGCTGGCTGCGCGACATGGTGCACCCGCTCCCGGACCCGCTGACCCTGCTGGAAACCCTCACGGACGCCTGCGCCCAGTACGCGGGCACCGCCGACCAGACCCCCGCCACCGTCGCCTGGCCCCTGGGGCGCTGACCCCGGGGCCGCCCCCGGCCGCACGCCCGGCCCGCCGACGGGGCCGGGCCCCGGCCGACGGGTCCACGGCCGCGACGGGGGCCGCCGACGGGGTCCGCCCGGGACACCGCACCCGGCGGGACCCGGCCCCGGCCCGGCCTCAGTGGATCTGGCTCACGACCACGTCGAGGGACCACGGCTTCAGGGGCTTCGCCGGTGCCTGCGCCTCGACCGCGTACCCCAGGTCCCGCAGGGCGGTGACGAGTTCCGCCGGGGACCCGGGGACGGACCCGGCCAGCAGCAGGTCCCGTACCAGCCTCCCCTTGGTGGCCTTGTTGAAGTGGCTCACCACCGACCGCTTCTCCACCCCGTCCACGACCTGCGCGTGCAGCACCCGTACCGTGGCCGTCCGCCCCGCCGTCTCCCCCTTCGGCTTCCACGCCGCCCCGTACGCCGCGGACCGCAGGTCCAGCACCAGCCCGTCGCCCGCCGCCTCCGGCATCACCGAGGCCATCGGGGTGCGCCAGTACGCCCCCAGGGCGCCCAGCGCGGGCAGCTTGACCCCCATCGAGCAGCGGTAGGACGGGATCCGGTCGGTCACCCGCACGGCGCCCCACAGCCCCGAGAACACCAGCAGCGACCGCTCCGCGAGCTCCCGCGCCGGGGCGGGCAGAGCGGCCAGGCCGAGCGCGTCGTAGAGCACCCCGGTGTAGATCTCCCCCGCCGGCCGGGCCGGCGCGTCGAGCAGCCCGGCGTTCTTCGCCACCTCGCCGCGCAGCCCCTCGCTCAGCCCCAGGACCTCGCGCGCCTTCAGCTCGTCCCCGGAGCACAGTCCGACGAGTTCCTCCAGGACGGCCGCCCGCGCCCCCGCGAGACCCGGCAGGGACAGGGAGCCGGGCTCCAGCGGTGCGCCGGAGCCGCCGGCGGCCTTTCCCTCGGAGGGCGGCAGCAGCACGAGCACGGTGGTTCTCCTTCGACAAGACGCGGCGCAGGGGGTGCGGCCCCCGAGCCAGGGTAGACCGCTCGCCGCGCCGCCCCGGCCCGTCGGCCCTACGCTCGACCCATGCCACGCCGTCACCTGCACATGACCGGCGCAGAGGGGGCTGCCCTGCGGGCCGCGCTGCGCGACCTGCGCACACGGCTGGGCGTGCCCGCCGCCTTCCCGGCCGAGGTCCTCGCCGAGGCCGAACGGGCCGCCGCCGCCCCGCGGCTGCCGGCCGAGGACGCCACCGACCTGGAGCTGTTCACCATCGACCCCCCGGGCTCGGTCGACCTCGACCAGGCCATGCACCTGGCACTGCGGCCGGCCGGCGGCGGCTACCGCGTGCACTACGCCATCGCCGACGTCGCCGCCTTCGTCACCCCGGGCGGCGCCCTCGACGCCGAGGCCCACCGCCGGGTCAACACCCTCTACTTCCCCGACGAGCGGATCCCGCTGCACCCGGCCGTCCTCTCGGAGGACGCGGCCAGCCTGCTGCCCGGCCGGACCCGCCCGGCCCTGCTCTGGCGCCTCGACCTGGACGCCGACGGCCGCGTCGAGACCGCCGGGGTGCGCCGGGCCCTGGTCCGCAGCCGGGCGCGGCTCGACTACGACGGCGTCCAGAAGGCCATCGACTCCGGCACCGCGGAGCCCGCCCTGGCCCTGCTGAAGATCGTCGGAACGCTGCGGGAGGCCCTGGAGACGGAGCGCGGCGGGATCTCCCTGAACGTCCCGGAGCAGGAGGTCGTGGAAGGAGCCGACGGCTCGTACTCCCTGACCTACCGCGCCCCGCTGCCCGCCGACGGCTGGAACGCGCAGATCTCCCTGATGACCGGCATGGCCGCGGCCGACCTCATGATCGCCACCGGCACCGGCGTCCTGCGCACCCTCCCCGCCGCCCCCGACGGCGCGGTCGGCCGGCTGCGGCGGGCCGCGAAGGCCCTGCGCATCGACTGGCCGCACCACGTCCCGTACGCGGCGCTCGTGCGCTCCCTCGACCCGCACCTGCCCGCGCACGCCGCCTTCCTCCAGGAGTGCACGGCCCTGCTGCGCGGCGCCGGGTACACGGTGTTCACCGGCGGGCGGACCCCGGACCCGGCCCTGCACTCCGCGGTCGCGGCCCCGTACGCGCACTGCACGGCCCCGCTGCGCCGCCTGGTCGACCGGTACACCGGCGAGCTGTGCGTGGCCGCGTCGGCCGGGGCCGAACCCCCGCAGTGGGCCGTCGGGGCGCTGGAGGCGCTGCCGCACGAGATGGCGGAGGGCAGCCGGCTGGCGAACTCCGTGGAGCGGGAGTCCGTGGACCTGGTGGAGGCGGCCGTGCTCAAGGACCGGATCGGGGAGACCTTCGAGGCGACGGTGATCGACATCAGGGAGCAGGAGCCGCGGGTGGGCACCGTCCACCTGGAGGACCCGGCGGTGGTGGGCCGCGTCGAGTCCCCGGCGGCGCCGCTGCCCCTCGGCGACCGGATCCGGGTCCGCCTCACCCAGGCCGACCCGGGCACCGCGAAGATCCTCTTCGCCCCGGCGTAGGGACCCTCACGGGGGCGCGGGTCGCCGTACCGCGCCGACCACGGCGCGCGGGTCGTCCGCGTGGAAGCGGATCGTACGGGCCGACGCGCGGGCGCCGAGCGGCCTGCGGAACTCCAGTGGCCGGTTCAGTTCCAGGGTCACCGTGGTCTGGCTGCCCACGATCAGGTCGAGCACCCCGCCCTCGGAGAGGGTGACGAGCCGGCCCTCCGGATAACGCCGCTCCACCCGCACGGAGGCCACCGCGTCCGGCGGGACGGCCAGGTCGAACAGGGCGCCGTAGCGGATCCGCAGCGAGCCGTCGGGCCGCACCACGTGCGGCCGGGTCACGCAGGCGGCGTGCAGGGCGAGCACCAGCAGCACCCCGTACACGTCGAGGACGAGGACCACCCGGTGGACGGCGGGCCAGGGGATCAGCAGCGCCAGCCCGACGGTCTCGATCACCGACACGAAGAGCAGTCCGTACATCATCGCCGTCTGCGGTCCGGTGTACGCGGCGGCGAGGTCCCCGGGGCGCACCCCGTGGGTGCGGCGCGCCACCCAGCGGCCGAGGGCGGCGGCGGCCCGCAGCTCGTGCAGCAGCAGGCGGCGCACCGGCTCGGGAACCACGGTGCGGACCGCGTCCCGGCGGGCTTCGCGCGGGGTGCGGCCCCGCGCGCGGGCAGCCGCGTACAGCGACCGCAGCACGCGGGCCTCCAGCAGCAGTACGCCGCACACCAGCAGCTCGGCCGCGACCGGCAGCCAGCCGGGGGGCCGCAGCCCGGCGGCGAGGCAGGCGACGAGGAGCAGCTCGCCCGGGATCACGGCGGCGGCCGCGATCCGGGCCGCGCGCAGGGCGCTCACCCGCGGCCCCGCTCCACGAACGCCGCCATCACGCGGCGTACGACCTCGGCCTGGGCGGGCGCGTACTCGGCGAGCAGCGCCTCCTGGAAGCCGGGCACGACCGGCCCGTCCGCCGGGACGGCGTCCAGCAGCCCGGCGGGGACCGCCGCCACGAACGCGTCGGCGAGGGGGCCGATGCGGGGGTCGTCGACGGGGGCCGCGGCCAGCTCGTCGAGCCGCTCGTAGAGGGCGAGGACGGCCGGGTCTGCGGCCAGCGGGGCGAGCGCGGCGTACGTCTCCTCGCCGGCCGCTCCGGTGGCGTCGAGCAGGGTGAGGTGCTCGCGGTCCTTGGCCGCGGACGGGGAGGTGGTCGCGGGTGCCCGTGCGAGCAGCGCGGCGAGGCCGGGCGAGACGGGCTCCCCCTCCCCCGGCCCGGCCGCGAGCAGCGCCGCGAGCCTTCGGCGGCGCTCGCGGAGTTCGGCCTCCTGGCGGGCGAGGTCGGCGTCGAGCGCGGCGAGTACGTCGGCCGGCTCGCGCCCCGCGTCGTCGGCCAGCACGCCGCGCACCTCGTCCAGGCCGAGCCCGAGCTCGGTGAGCCGGCGCACCCGCGCGAGCAGGACGGCGTCGCGCACCGTGTAGGCCCGGTATCCGTTGGGGCGCCGCTCGGGTTCCGGGAGCAGCCCGACGTGGTGGTAGTGCCGGATCGCCCGGGTGGTGGTCCCGACGAGCGCGGCGATCTCTCCGATCCGCATGGGGTCCAGTAGAAACCCTGCCGCTGCGTCAAGGTCAAGCCGCCGTGGAGGGCCGGGTAGCATGGTCGGCACGACAGACGAGTCGGCCGGGCGGCCGCGTCGGGGTCCCCGGATCCCGCCGAGGAACGTCCGGGCTCCACAGGGCAGGGTGGTGGGTAACGCCCACCCGGGGTGACCCGCGGGACAGTGCCACAGAAAACAGACCGCCGGGGACTTCGGTCCCCGGTAAGGGTGAAACGGTGGTGTAAGAGACCACCAGCGCCTGAGGTGACTCAGGCGGCTAGGTAAACCCCACCTGGAGCAAGGTCAAGAGGATCCGTCCCCGGACGGGTCTGCGCGAACGCTTGAGGGCTGCCCGCCCGATGTTCGCGGGTAGACCGCACGAGGCCGGCGGCAACGCCGGTCCTAGATGGATGGCCGTCTCCCCGGCGACCGCGAGGTCTCCGGGCGACAGAACCCGGCGTACAGGCCGGCTCGTCTGCCGTATCCCTTCCTCCACTCCTCCCCCGCTTCCGGGGCAGGGGTGTCTCCCCGCGCGGCGGCGTGCGCGCGACTCCCGCTGCCGGACCGGAACATGAGCGGCGGTCAGCCGGACAAAACGTCGAAGCGCGCCATCGGGCGTCCCGGAGATGAGACGCTCCGCCTGCGAGCCTGCGCGGACAGAAGGAAGCACCCGTGAGCACCCATGGCCCCGGCGGGCGGGTCGACCCCGCCCATCCCGGTGATCCGGCGACGATCGGCCCCTACCGGATCATCGGCCGTCTCGGCACCGGAGGCATGGGCACCGTCCACGCCGGTCTCGACCCCCGGGGCGTACGGGTCGCGGTCAAGGCCGTGCACCGGGCGCAGGCCCAGGACCCGGAGTTCCGGGCCCGGTTCCGCCGCGAGGTCGCCCTGTCCTCGCGCGTGCAGGGGCCCTGCCTGGTCCCCCTGCTGGCCGCCGACACGGAGACCGGGTCCCCGTGGCTGGCGACCGCGTACGTGCCCGGACCGACCCTCGCCCAGCACCTGCACGCGTACGGGCCGCTCACGGGCGGCACGCTGCACGCCTTCGCGGCCGGCACCGCGCAGGCCCTCGCCGCGATCCACCGCGCGGACGTGGTGCACCGGGACGTGAAGCCGCAGAACGTCATCCTCAGTCCGGCGGGGCCGAGGGTCCTGGACTTCGGCATCGCCCACGCCGCCGACGGGACGTCCGTGACCCGGACCGGTGTGATGACCGGTACGCCGGGCTGGATCAGCCCGGAGCACTACCGCACGGGCACCTCGGGCCCGGCCGGTGACGTGTTCGCCTGGGGGGCCCTCGTCGCCCACGCGGCGACCGGCCGGCTCCCCTTCGGGTCGGGCGCGCCCGACGTGGTCGCCTTCCGCATCCTGTCCGGCGAGGCCGACCTCGGCGGCGTGCCCGCGGCCCTGCAGGAGGTCCTGGAGCAGGCCCTCGCGAAGGACCCGGACGACCGGCCGACGGCCGCGCGGGCCGCCGAACGGTGCGCGGCCCTGCTGTGCGCCCAGGCCACGCAGGTCCTCGTGCCCGGCACGGACCCGACCCTGGCCGGCGACCCCGTCCGCGCCGCATGGCACGTGCCCGCCCTCCACGACCCCGCCTGGCCCGGTCCGGCGGCCCCCCGGCGGGGGCGTCTGCTGCTCGCCGTCGCCGTGGGTGCGGCCGCTGCGGGCGGGCTCGTCGGCGGGCTCCTCGCCCTGCCCGCCACCCGGGCCGAGCAGGCGGCCCGTCCCGTGGCCGACGCGAGCGCCGACCCCGCCGGAGCGGCGCACACCACGGGCACCCCGGCCGCCCCCGCCGGCGGCAGCGGCAGCCCGTCGGCCGCGGGCTCCGACGCCGGTACGACGGACACCGCGCCGACCCTCGCGACCTGGCGAGCGGCCCGCGCCGCCCAGACGCCGGCCGAGAACGACGCCCGGGGGTCCATGGGGACCGGAGCCTGGATCGACGCCGCCACCTACCCCGACCAGGACTTCTCCCTCGGCTTCCACCAGCCCCGGGGGGAGGTGTACATCACCTCCGGCGGGCGGGAACTCGACTTCGGGGCGATCCACGAGGTCGCCAGGACCGCCTGTCTGGGGCTGCGGGACCTCCGTACCGCCTACCCGGACCTCCCGTACCGCACCTTCGTGATCGTCGACACCGGGCGCCGGGGAGGCCCCGCGGTCGTCTGGTCCGACGACTTCCGCTCCAACACCGCCTGCTCGACGTCCATGACCGACCGCACCACCGCCCCCGCGGCGGGGCAGGCGGCCGGCTGGTACCCCGACGCGGGAGGCCTCGCCGCCGCTCAGGTGCCCTCCAGCGACCCGGACGAGATCCGCATCGCCGACCGGATCGCCACGTCGCTCATCCGGGCGTGGAACGGCAACGCCCACGACGACGGCTACCGTCGGCTCGGCCACGACAACCTGAGCGTCGGGTTCGACCCCGCGAACCGGGTGATGTACGTGTGGGCGACCAAACCCGCGTGGGACGGGGCCACCCGCGGCGACTGGGCGCAGCAGGCCGCGCGGCAGTCCTGCGGGGACCTGGCCGCCGCGGCGGCGGAAGTGGCGAGCTGGCCCTACGCGAGGTACGCGGTCCTCGTCGAGGACCCCATCGCCGGCGACGCGTTCCTGCGCTGGGGCTCCACCGGAGCCTGCGGGGCCTGACGGCCGTCCCGGCGCCACCGGCCGGAGACGACGGAAGGACCCCCGCCCAGTGGGCGGGGGTCCTTCCGTTCCGCTGCGCTACCGCAGGTGCGAGGTGTCGTTCAGGAGGCGGACCGAGGCGTTGCCGTCGGCGTAGTAGGCGACCGCCGACAGGGAGGCCGCGGACAGCTCCATCTTGAACAGGGACTCCGGCGGCGCGCCCAGCGCGAGGCGGACCAGCGTCTTGACCGGGGTCACGTGGGTCACCAGCAGCACGGTGCGGCCCGCGTGGGCGGACAGCAGCCGGTCGCGGGCCGCCGAGACACGGCGGGTGACGGCCGTGAAGCTCTCGCCGCCGCCGGTCGGGGCCGCCTTCGGGGAGTCCAGCCAGGCCTGGAGGTCGTCCGGGAAGCGCTCGCGCACCTCGGCGAAGGTCAGACCCTCCCAGGCACCGAAGTCCGTCTCGCGCAGGCCCTCCTCGACCGTGACCGGCAGCCCGAGGCGGTCGGCGACGGCCTGGGCGGTCTCCCGGCAGCGGCGCAGCGGGGAGCTGACGACGGCCTGTACGGTGCCCCGCGCGGCCAGCGCCTCGGCGACGGCCTCGGCCTGGCGGCGGCCGGCCGGGGACAGCTCCGGGTCGGTGCCGCCGCTGCCGGAGAAGCGCTTCTGCGGAGTGAGGGCGGTCTCGCCGTGCCGCAGCAGCACGAAGGTGGCGGGCGCGCCCATGTCGGGCCCCCATCCGGTGCCGGTGCCTCCGGCGGTCCGGGTGGCTTGGCCGCCACCGGACCCGGCCGCGGGGCGCGGGCCGGTGCCCGTACCCGTGCCGGTGCCCGTACCGGAGGCCTCGACTCCGACCGTGGCGCCGGGCGTGCGCGTCCCGGCGGCGCCGAACAGCGCGTCGGTGTCGCGCGCCACCACGGCGGCGGCGCGGACGGCGGCCTCCGCGGAGGCGTCAGCGTCCGGGGCGGCGTCGCCGAACAGGGTGTCCGCCCCGGCCGCGCGGGTTCCCGTACCACCGCCGGAGGCCATCGCGGCGCGGACGGCCGCCGCGCCCTTCGTCGCGTCGCCGGGGGGACCGGACGGCGGGGCGGCGGCGAAGGCCGTGGAGCGGGACGGTTCCCACTGCGCTCCGCGCTTGCCCGCGTCCATCGCCTCGTTGGCGAGCCGGTCGGCGTGCTTGTTGCGCTCGCGCGGGATCCACTCGTAGGTGACCTGCGCGCGCGGAAGGACCTTCGCGGCCTCTGCCGCGAGCGGCTTCATGTCGGGGTGCTTGATCTTCCAGCGGCCCGACATCTGCTCGACGACGAGCTTGGAGTCCATCCGGACCAGGACCGTCGCGTCCGGCGCCAGCTCATGCGCCGCCCTCAGGCCGGCGATCAGGCCCTTGTACTCGGCGACGTTGTTCGTCGCGACGCCGATGAACTCGGCGCGTTCGGCCAGGGTCTCCCCCGTCGCCGGGTCGAGGACGACCGCGCCGTAGCCGGCGGGACCCGGGTTGCCCCGGGAACCGCCGTCCGCCTCCACGACGAAACGCGGCATCAGATGCCCGAGTCCGCCGCACGGACCAGGATGCGGCCGCAGTTCTCGTGCCGGACGACCTGGTCGCGGGCCGCGGCCTTGATCTCGTTGACCTCGGCCATGTCCAGCTCCAGGCGGCAGCCCTCGCAGCGGCGCTGGTACAGGCGGGCCGCGCCGACGCCGCCCTGCTTGACGCGGATCTTCTCGTACAGGGCCATCAGGTCGGACGGCATGGAGCCGACGATGACCTCGCGGTCCTTGTCGATCTTCGCGACCTCGGTGTCGATCTCGCCGGTGGCGGCGTCGCGGCGCGCGGTGGCGTCGACGAGCTTGGCCTCCAGGGCGGCGACCCGCTCCTTCAGCTCGGTGACGCGCTCCTGCGCGGCCTCCAGGCGCTCCATGACCTCCAGGACCACGTCCTCCAGGTCACCCTGCCGCTTGGCGAGGGAGACGACCTCGCTCTGGAGGTTCGCCAGGTCCCGGGCCGAGATGCCGACGCCGGTGTCCAGGCGCTGCTGGTCGCGGGCCGCGCGCTGGCGGACCTGGTCGACGTCCTGCTCCGCCTTGGTCTGCTCGCGGGCGGCGTCGCTGGCCTGGGTCTGCGCGGCGACGAGCAGGTCGCGCTGCTGGCTGAGGTCCTTGGTCAGGGAGTCGACCTCGGTGTGCTCCGGGAGCGACTTGCGCTTGTGGGCGAGCTGAGACAGCCGGACGTCCAGGGCCTGGACGTCGAGAAGTCGGATCTGGTCGGCGGGCTCGGCGTTCAGTTGGGGGCTCCAGAGATAGAGGGGGAGGTGACGGACGGCGCGTGCGCCGTCCACGGGTCGGTGACCGTGCGCGAGACGTGGGTCCGCAGACCCCAGCCGTGGCGCTCGGAGATCGCGTCGAGCTGCGCGGCGGCCTGCTCGCACCAGGGCCACTCGGTGGCCCAGTGGGCGGCGTCGACGAGGGCCAGCGGGCTCTGCTCGCGGGCCTCGGACGCCGGGTGGTGGCGCAGGTCGGCGGTGAGGAAGGCGTCCACGCCGGCGGCGCGGACCTGCTCGAAGAGGCTGTCGCCGGAGCCGCCGCTGACGGCGACGGTACGGATCAGCGCGTCCGGGTCGCCCGCGGCGCGGATGCCCTGCGTGGTCGACGGCAGCCGGGACGCGGCGCGGGCCGCGAACTCGCGGAGGGTCTCGGGGTGGTCCAGCACGCAGATCCGGCCGAGGCCCCGGCGGCCGGCCGGGTCGGTGGGGTCGGGCACGAGCGGGCCGGTGACGCGCAGGTCGAGGGCGCCGGCGAGGGCGTCGGAGACACCGGGGTCGGCGGTGTCGGCGTTGGTGTGGGCGACGTGCAGCGCGATGTCGTTCTTGATCAGCGTGTGCACGGCGCGGCCCTTGAAGGTGCCCGCCTCGACGGTGGTGGTGCCGCGCAGATAGAGGGGGTGGTGGGTGACGAGCAGGTCGGCACCCAGCTCCACCGCCTCGTCGACGATGTCCTGTACGGGGTCGACGGCGAAGAGCACCCGGGTGACCTCGGCATCGGGGTCGCCGCAGACGGTGCCGACGGCGTCCCACTGCTCGGCCCGCGAGGGGGGCCAGAGAGCGTCCAGCGCGGCGATGACTTCAGAGAGGCGAGGCACAGGCCAAGGTTACCGTTCCTTTTTTACGGGCTCCCTCGCCTCCGGGGCGCCGGAGCCTGGCTCACACCGCCGTGCGTCCTCGAAAACCGCTCGTTCCTCGCGGTTTCCTGCGGGCGCTCGGCGCTGTTCCCCAGGCGCGCCCCTTCGGCTCGGGAGCCCGGTGCCGGCTGCGGGGAAAGAAGGGGCCGTGGCGTTGCTCGGACAGAGGGGCCGCCTCTGGCCCCAAACGCCCCGATATGGAACAGCACAGCCACACCCCCCGCCACCGGTGAATCGGCCCGCGGCCACCCGTACGTGTGAAGCCCGCCGAGTCGTGCGCGACCCCGGGGGCCTCGAAAACTAGCTTCCTCATCCGGAGGTGACGGCCCGGATGACTGTCTGCGCCATCGAGATCACGACGACCGCCCCGTTCACGATCGCCGCCGACGGGGCGTATGCCGCGCGGCTGGCCGGGGAGGGGCAGGCGCGCTACCCGGAGCGCTGGACGCTGGGCGGGCCCGAGCCGTACGCGGTGCCGTTGCCGCTCGCGCAGCCGGAGGAGGCCGACAGCGAGGTGCTGGCGCTGACCGACGGGCGGGTGCTGATCCACCGCCGGGTCGCCGACCGGCACGCGTTCGCGCTGCTCTACCCGTCGGGCGCCGCGACCGGGCCGCGCACCGGGGAGCTCCAGCTCGGCGCGCTGCCCGCCGAGGAGGGCGTACGGGTCCGCCTGCTGCCGCCCTCCCCCGACGGACACGGGGCCTACGCCCTGGCGGTGGGGCCCACGGAGAGCACCGTCTGGCAGGTCGCCGGCGCCCCCGGCGGGCCGCGCCGGGTCGCCGTCCTGCCGGGGCGCTGCTCCGGCGGGGTGTGGCTGGACCGGGTCGGCCGCCTGCTGTCCCTGGACCACGAGCTGGACGGCCGGACCAAGGCCGTCGCCGTGGACCTGGAGCGGAGCGGCGAGGTCAGCCCGCTGCTCCAGATCGCCGAGGACAGCGACGACCGGCTCCTGCTCGCCGCACCCGACAGCGGGCTGCTGCTGATCCGCTCCGACGCCCCGGGCGAACCCCGGCTCGGCTGGGGGGTGCTGGGCAGTGCCCGCCCGGTCCGCTTCCCGGAGTGCCTGCGCATCGCGGGCGCGCACCCCTTCGCCGTGCAGCCGGGCCAGGCCCTGATGCCGGAGACGTGCGGGGTCGCGCTGCGGGTCGGCGAGGCGGAGCTCGTGCTGTGGCGGCCGGCCGACCGCGGCGTCTTCCGGTGCGCCGCCCCGGTGGGCTGGCTCGGCACCGGCCTGTGGACCCCGCAGGGCCGGCTGCACCTCCCGTACGCCACCCCGGAGGTCCCCTGCGGGATCGTCGGCATCGGCCAGCCCGCCGCCCCGCCCCCGCCGGTCCGCCTGGACCCCCCGCCGGCCCCGCCCCTGCGCCCGGTACCCCTCCAGCAGGCCCCGCTGGGCTGAGCCGCGGGCCGCGCCGTACGGGCACAATGACCGTGTGGGCAGCCGGATCGACCTCTTCAGACTCTTCAGCTACCGGCCGTGCGGGCACGACCTGCTGGTGCGCGTGGTCCGGCCCGCCGCCGCGAACGCCGATCAGCGGGCGCTGGACGCCGCCGACGCCGTCGCGGACTCGGCGACGCGGCGGCTCACCACCCGGTGGGAGCAGGAGCACCTGCGGTCCGGATGCCCCCACCGGCACACGTCGAGCCTGGTCGCCGAGATGCAGGAGGCACCCGTCGGGGAGGAGCTGTACGGCTCGGGCCGGCGCCGGCTCGGGGTGTGGGTGGCGCGCACGGAGTACGGCGCGCCGTGGATGGTCCTGGGGACCGCACCGACCGAAGCGGAGTTCTGGGAAGAGGTCCGGGACGACCCGGACCTCCTCGGTCTCGGCCCCCTGGCGCCCGCCGAACTGCGCCGGGTGTGCTTCCTGACCGACGAGGACGGACCGGACCCGTCGGGCCCGGTCCGTCCCTGAGCGGCCCGCGCGCCACGGCCCCCGCGCTAGCCGTGCTTGAGGCCCAGGACCTCGGGCGCCGCGAAGGTCTCGTTCGGCGGGCGGGAGTCGTAGTGCGGGGTGAGGAGCCCGTCGAGCTCCTCGTAGGAGAAGGACTCCTTGGCGGTGTCGAACTTGGCCGCCACCCTGGGGCGTTCCATCACGACCACGATCCCGCCGTGCACGACGAACAGCTGCCCGTTGGCCTTCGCCGAGGCCGGCGAGGCCAGGTAGCCGACCAGCGGGGCGACGTGCTCGGGGGCGAGGGCGTCGAGTTTGCCCTCCTCCGGCTCCTGGAAGCCCGCGAAGACGTCCTCGGTCATCCGGGTGCGGGCGCGCGGGCAGATGGCGTTGGCCGTCACCCCGTACTTGGCCAGGGCCAGGGCGGTCGAGGTGGTCAGGCCCACGATGCCGCCCTTGGCGGCCGCGTAGTTGGGCTGGCCCGCCGAGCCGCCGAGGAAGGCCTCGGAGGAGGTGTTGACGATCCGGCCGTAGACCGGGCCGCCCGCCGCCTTGGAGCGTTCCCGCCAGTGCGCGGAGGCGAAGTGGGTGGTGTTGAAGTGCCCCTTGAGGTGGACCCGGATCACCGAGTCCCACTCCTCCTCCGACATGGAGAAGATCATCCGGTCCCGCAGGATGCCCGCGTTGTTGACGAGGACGTCCAGCTTCCCGAACGAGGAGACGGCCAGTTCCACCAGGTCCCGGGCCTGCTCGAAGTCGGCCACGTCACCGAGGTGCGCCACCGCCGATCCGCCCGCCGCCCGGATCTCGGCGGCCACCTCCTCGGCCGGGGCGGCGGACGCCTCCCCCGAGCCGTCCCGGCCGCTCTGGCCGAAGTCGTTGACGACCACGCTCGCGCCGAGGCGGGCCAGTTCGAGCGCCTCGGCCCGGCCGAGCCCGCGGCCGGCGCCGGTGACGATGGCGCTGAGCCCCTCAAGTGGCAGTGACATCTACCGGATTCCTCTCAGAGCGGGTCAGAGTTCGATGCAGGTGCGCAGCGCGACGCCGGTGCGCATCTGGTCGAGGGCGTCGTTGATCTCGGTGAGGTGGACCCGGTGGGTGATCAGGCCCTCCAGGTCGACCCGGCCGGCCCGCCACAGGGCGATGGTGCGCTCGTAGGAGCGGAGCACGTCCCCGCCCCCGTACATCGACGGGAGGATCTTCTTCTCGTCGAAGAACAGCGAGAACATGTCGACCTGGAAGGTGTCGTCGAGGGCGCCCGCGCCGACGATGACGACGCTGCCGCCGCGCCGGGTCGCCTTGTAGGCGGTCTGCGCGGTGGCGGACTTGCCGACGACCTCGAAGACGTAGTCGAAGCCCTCGCCGGAGGTGATGCGGTTCTTGGCGTCGTCCAGGGCCTCGGGGGCCACGGCCTCCGTGGCGCCGAAGCGCAGGGCCGCCTCGCGCCGGGAGGCGACGGGGTCGACGGCGATGATCTGGGCGGCGCCCTGGAGCCTGGCGCCCTGGATGACGGAGATGCCGACGCCGCCGCAGCCGATGACGGCGACCGAGGAACCGGCCTCCACCTTCGCGGTGTTGATGGCGGCACCCAGTCCGGTGGTGACGCCGCAGCCGATGAGGGCGGCGATGTCGAAGGGCACGTCGTCGGGGATCGGGACGGCGCACTTGGCGTCGACGACGAGTTCCTCGGCGAAGGTGCCGGTGGCGGCGAAGCCGAAGACGTCCCCGCCCGCGCGCCGGAAGTTGGGGGTGCCCGCGTTGACGAGGCTCTCCAGACAGAGGTGGCCCTGCCCGCGCTTGCAGGCCGCGCAGTGCCCGCAGGGCGGCAGCCAGCAGACCAGGACCCGGTCGCCCTGCTTGAGGTGGGTGACCCCGTCGCCGACGTCGGCGATCACCCCGGAGCCCTCGTGGCCGGGGATGAAGGGGGCCGGCTGCGGCAGCACGCCGTTCATCGCGGAGAGGTCGGAGTGGCACAGGCCGGTGGCCCTGATGCGGATCTTCACCTTGCCGGGGCCCGGGCCCACGGCCTCCATGTCGTCGACGACCTCCAGCTTGTCCTGGCCTATCTCGCTCTGCAGTGCTGCGCGCACGGTGCGGCTCCTTCTGTGGTCGCAGGTCGGACTGTCTTGCGCGTGGTCCTACGCGTGTTCGACGACGGTGTCGGCGAGGACCGGGGCGTCGTCCCGGTCGACGGCGGTCACCGAGACCAGGACGCGGCCCGTCTCCTGCCACATCCGGATGCGCAGCATCTCGCCGGGGAAGACGATCCCGGCGAAGCGCGTGCGGTAGGCGCGGACCCGGGAGACGTCGCCGCCGAGGACGGTGTCGACGACGGCCTTGAGGGTCATCCCGTACGAGCACAGGCCGTGCAGGATCGGCCGGTCGAAGCCGGCCAGCTTGGCGAACTCCGGGTCGGCGTGCAGGGGGTTCCAGTCCCCGGAGAGCCGGTAGAGCAGGGCCTGCTCCTCGCGGATGGCGCGCTCCTCGGTGCGGTCGGGGGCCCGCTCGGGCTGCTCGGCCCTGACGGAGGGCCCGCGCTCGCCACCGAAGCCGCCTTCTCCCCGGACGAAGAGCTGCGCGTCGCTGGTCCACAGCGGCCCGTCGGCGTCCGCGACCTCGGAGCGCAGCACGATCACGGCCGCCTTGCCCTTGTCGTAGACCGCGGCGACCTTGGAGGTGGAGGTGGCCCGCCCCTTGACGGGGATCGGGCGGTGCAGCTCGATGGAGTGGCCGCCGTGCAGGACGGCGGCGAGGTTCACGTCGATGCCGGGGGCCGCGAGGCCGCCCAGCATGGCCATGCCGGCGCCGGCGACGGTCGCGAAGCTGGGCAGCACGTGGAGCTTGGACTCCAGGGTGTAGCGCAGCTCGTCGGGGTCGGTGGCCGGGAGCCCGGCACCGAGGCCGAGGTGGTAGAGCTGGATGTCCTTGTGGTCCCAGCCGATGTCCCCCTGGCGGGGTTCGGCGGCGAGGGCCTTGGCGGCATCGATCGGCATGGGGATGCTGCTCCCTGGGTCGGGGCGCCGCGGCCTGCGCGAGCACCGCTGCCTTGGAAGACCTCGGCGCGGCCGTCCGCACCGTCAGCCGCACCGAGGTCGTACGCGGAACCGTTCTAGAACGCGTTCTAGCGTCGGCTGAAGGAATGTATAACGCACGCCCGATCACTTGGGAAGACTCCTGACTTCACGTCAGATCAGGTGGTGGGGTGGCGTGTTGCCCCCTGTCCCAGGTGGGGGGCGTTACGCTGCGCCGGTGGACGAAATGCCCGTGACGCACCGGCCCGCCCGCTCCCTGCGCGTCCTGCTCGACCCGCCCAACCCGGCCCTCGCGGTCCATCTGGGCCTCCAGCCGGACATCGAGGTGGTCACCTCCGCGACGGCCCGGCCGGCGGTGGCGCTGGTGGAGGACCTCGCCTCGGTGACGGCCCTGCTGGAGGACGATCCGGAGTGCCGGGTCCTGGTCGCCACCGGCTCGGCCCATCCCGGACTGCGGGAAGCGGCCCTCGCGGCGGGCGCCGCGGGGCTGGTCCTGCGGGACGGGCCGGTCGCGGACCTGGCGGAGTGCATGCGCCGCGCGGCCACGGGCGAGACGGTGGTGGACCCGGCCCTCGCGGGCCCGTAGCAGCCGGGCGCGCGGAAGCCCTCCGCCGGCAGCGCGGAGGGCTTCGTACGGGGCTCCGTACGGGGGCTTCGTACGGAGGACTCCGAGCGGAGGGGCGTTCCTACCGCGCCGGGGCGGTCCAGTCGTCGACCGTCCGCGAGGGGTCCAGCGCCACGGGCAGCTTCTCCAGTCCCCGGAAGGCCGGGAACGGCCCCTTGAGCCAGTCCCCGGCGTCGGAGTCCGGCAGCGCCAGGACCATGTCGGGGAAGCGGTCGAGCAGCGCGGTGAGGCAGATCTCCAGCTCCAGCCGGGCCAGCGGGGCGCCCAGGCAGAAGTGGGGGCCGAAGCCGAAGCCGAGGTGTTCGCGCTGGAGGTGTTCGCGGGTGATGTCCAGGGTGTCCGGCTCGGGGAACTTCTCCGGGTCGCGATTGGCGGCGGTCAGGGCGATCTGCACGATCGCGCCCTGCGGAATGAGCGTTCCGCCGATTTCCACGTCCTCCAGCGCATACCGGAAGGTGGAGGTTTCCACGGAGCCTTCGTAGCGGAGGAGTTCCTCGATGGCCTGCGGCAGGAGTTCGCGGTCCTCCTGCAGCGCCCTCAGCTGTTCGGGGTGGGTGAGCAGGTTGAAGACGGAATTGCCGATCTGCAGGGTGGTCGTCTTGTGCCCGGCGAAGAGCAGCACCCAGATCATCGAGACGAGTTCGTCGTCGGTCAGCGGTTCTTCCTCGTGCCGCGTCTGCACGAGGACCGTCAGGAAGTCGTCCGTGGGATTCGCGCGGGTGCGCCGGATGTGCTCGGTGAAGTAGTCCCGCAGCCAGTGCTCGGCCTCGACGAGGTCTTCCTTCATGTCCTTGCTGAACCGGGAGCGCGTCACGACCGAGAACCACTTCAGGACCTCGGTGCGCTCGGCCCCGACGATGCCGAGCAGCTCGCAGATGACCATGACGGGCAGCGGCAGCGCGAATTCCTTCATCAGGTCGACGGGCTCGTCCGTCGGGCACCGGTCCAGGAGCTCGTTGGCGAGCTCCTCGATGTGCGGGCGCAGGTCCTTGACGTGGCGCGGGGTGAACGCGGTCTTCGCGATGTGGCGCAGCCGGGTGTGCCGGGGCGGGTCCGCGAAGAGGAGGTTGTCGTCGAGCGTCTCGCAGGCGTCCCCGAAGAGCGCGTGGTAGAGGTCGATGGCCTCGTGCATGTCCTTGCCGATGCGCGGATCGGCGAGGGCCGCGTGGGCCTCCTCGTAGCGGGTGATGAGGTACGTGTCCACGCCGTGGCGGGGGGTGAGCCGGGCGACGGGGGCCTGTTCGCGCAGCACCTTGTAGACCGGATGGGGGCACTGCCGGTATTCCGGCGTACTCAGGGTCGCCGCCTTCACCGCATCGCCCAGCGCGAGGCCGTCGTTCACCGCCGCGGTCGGTTCAGTCGTCACGCGCAGAAACCTTTCGCTTTTCCCGGAACGGACAGTCGGCTCCTTTCCCCGGGCGCGTCGTGGACGAAACCGCATTGACCCGTTCGGAGCCTAAAGCCCCTTCCGGTGAATGTCCGGCGGAAAGCGGCCGGGGCCCGCCCTAGGGTGTGCCGTGATCCCCTTTTCGCGCCCGATGGACCCGTTGAACCCGATGAAACCGATGAAAGGGAATGCGCGCATGCCGGAATACGGAGCGATCGGTATCACCGCCGGCGGAACGGCACGGCCGGACGCGGCGGCCCCGGCGGCGGCTTTGGCGGGCGGTGAGGACGACGGCAGCCGGGCCGTGATCGACGTCCACCACCACTTCTGCCCGCCCGCCTGGCGCGAGTGGGCGGAGCGGCGCGGGCTGGTGAACCCGAAGGCGATGGCCCTGTGGGCGCGCTGGGACGCGGAGACCGCGCTGGAGCTGATGGACCGGGCGGGAATCGCCACCGCCGTCCTCAAGCCGATGATGTACGCCCGCTACGAGAACTCCGCGCAGCTGCGCGAGGCGACGACGGTGACCCTGCGGGCGGCGGTGGAGGCCGTCGAGGCGCATCCGGGGCGGTTCGTCTTCCACACCCCGCTGTTCCTGGAGGACCCGGAGGTGTCCTCGTGGGCGCTGCGGTACGGCCTGGACGAGCTGGGCGCGGTCGGGGTGAACGTGACCGCCAACCACGCCGGCGTCTACCTCGGCGACCCCTCCTACGACGGGATCTTCGCCGAGCTCGACGAGCGGTCGGCGGTCGTCGACACCCACCCGCACAACCTGCCCGGCGGCGTGCCCGGCGGCCCGCCCGGCGCGCCGACCGTGCCGGGGCTGCCGAACTTCCTGTGCGACTTCCTCCTCGACACCACCCGCGCCGCCGCGAACATGATCCGCAACCGGACGCTGGACCGCTTCCCGAACCTGTCGGTGATCCTGCCGCACGGCGGCGGCTTCCTCCCGCACATCGCGGCCCGGCTGGAGGCCTTCGCGCACTCCTTCGACCCGCCGGTGGAACCCGCCGCCGTACGGGACCACCTGCACCGCTTCTACTACGACACCGCCGGCCCGCTGTCCCCGGCGGGCACCCTGCTGGCCACGGTGTCCCCGGACCGGATCCTCTTCGGCAGCGACTGGCCGGCCTGCCCCGCCGCCGTGGTCACGGACGTCGCGGTGCCGGCGCTGGCCGCCGACCCGGCGTTCACCCCGGCGCTGCGCCGGGCCGTGAACCGGGAGAACGCGCTGCGCCTGATGCCGGCCCTGGCGCACGTCTGACACGCCGCCCCGGCGGGCCGCCCAGCCCGCCCCGGCCGCTCGCCGGGGCGGGCACGGGCACGGGCGGGGCCGTTGCGGACGGCCGTTGCGGACCCGTCAGCGGCGCAGCAGGGTGACCACCGCCGCGCCGCCCAGCCCGATGTTGTGCGCCAGCCCGACCCCGGCTCCGGGGACCTGCCGTGGCCCGGCCTCGCCGCGCAGCTGCCAGACCAGCTCGGCGGCCTGCGCGAGGCCCGTGGCGCCCAGCGGGTGGCCCTTGGAGATCAGGCCGCCCGACGGGTTGACGACCCAGCGGCCGCCGTAGGTGGTGGCGCCGCTCTCGACGAGCGCGCCGGAGGCCCCGTCGGCGCACATGCCGAGCGCCTCGTAGGTGAGGAGTTCGTTGACGGAGAAGCAGTCGTGCAGCTCGATGACGTCGACGTCCTCGATGCCGAGACCGGAGGCCTCGTAGACCTGCCGGGCGGCGGCGGCCGTCATGGGCTTGCCGACGACGTCGATGCAGGAGCCGCCGAAGCTGTCCGCGGTGTCGGTGGTCATGGCCTGGGCGACGATCTCCACCGCCCTGTCGTGCAGCCCGTGCCGGACGACGAACCGCTCCGAGACGACCAGGGCGGCCGCCGCGCCGTCCGAGGTGGGCGAGCACTGGAGTTTGGTCAGCGGATCGTGGATGGTCTTCGCGGCGAGGATCTCCTCCACCGTGTACACGTCCTGGAACTGGGCGTTCGGGTTGTTGGCGGAGTGCCGGTGGTTCTTGGCGCCCACCGCCGCGAGCTGCGCGGCCGTGGTCCCGTAGCGCTCCATGTGCTCGCGGGCGGCGTTCCCGAAGATCTGCGCGGTGGGCGGGGACATCTCGAAGCCGTGCCCGGCGGCCATGATCCCGTAGTGCCGGGCGACCGGGCTCGTCTTGAAGTCGCCGCCGTCGGCGCCGCCGCCCAGCGCTCCGCGCTTCATCTTCTCGAAGCCGAGCGCGAGGACGCAGTCGCTGATCCCGCCCTGCACGAACTGCCGGGCCATCATCAGGGCCGTGGAGCCGGTGGCGCAGTTGTTGTTGACGTTGTAGACGGGCACCCCGGTCAGGCCCAGTTCGTACGCGGCCCGCTGGCCCGCGGTGGAGGCCTGGAAGCAGTAGCCGACGGGCACCTGCTCGACGAGCCCGTAGTCCACGCCCGCGTCGGCCAGCGCCGCCGCACCGGCCTCCCGCACCATGTCCCAGTACTGCCAGTCGCGCGATTCCGGCTTCTCGAACTTCGTCATGCCGACGCCGACGATGTAGGCCTTCATCTGGTGCCTTCCCTTCCCCTTCAGTCCCGCGGGAGGCCGAGGATGCGCTCGGCGACGACGTTGAGCTGGACCTGTGTGGTGCCCCCGGCGATGGTCAGGCAGCGGGACATGAGCATGCCGTGAACGGCCCGCTCCCCCGCCCCCTCCCGCACCGCGCCCGCCGGGCCCAGCAGTTCGAGCGCGAGCTCGGCGGTCCGCTGCTGGTGGGGGGTCTGGACGAGTTTGCGTACGGACGCGCCCGCGCCGGGCTCCAGCCCGGACACCTGCTGGAGGGTGGTGCGCAGGCCGATGCAGGCGAGGGCGTGCGCCTCGGCGGCCAGGGCGCCGATCCGGGCCCGGCCCGCGCCGTCGAGGTCGGCGGAGCGGGCGATGAGGGCTTCGAGGCCGGTGTCGAAGGTCATCTGGTCGGCCATGTGGACGCGTTCGTTGCCGAGGGTGTTGCGGGCGACCTTCCAGCCGCCGTCGGCCGCGCCGACCAGCGCGTCGGCGGGCAGCTCTACGTCGTCGAAGTACACCTCGTTGAAGAGGGCCTCGCCGGTGATCTCCCTGAGCGGGCGCACGTCGATCCCGCGCGCCCGCTTCATGTCGACGACGAAGTACCCGAGCCCCTTGTGCTTGGGCGCCCGCGGGTCGGTCCGGGCGAGCAGGATCCCGAAGTCGGCGCTGTGCGCGGAACTCGTCCACACCTTCTGTCCGTTGACCTTCCAGGTGCCGTCCTCGCCCCGCTCCGCCTTCGTCCGCAGCGAGGCGAGGTCGGAGCCGGCGCCCGGCTCGGAGAAGAGCTGGCACCAGGTGACGTCCCCGCGCAGGGTCGGCAGCAGGTACCGCTCGCGCTGCTCGGGCGTCCCGTAGGCCAGCAGCGAGGGCACCACCCAGGTGGCGATCCCGAGGTCGGCGAGCCTGACCCCGGCCTCCTTCAGCTCCTGCTGGACGACGAGCTGCTCGACCGGGCCCGCCCCGAGCCCGTAGGGCGGGGGCAGGTAGGGGGCCGCGTAGCCGGTGGGGGCCAGGATCCGGCGGGCGGCGGCCGGGTCGAGGCCGCGCGCGGCCGCGATGGCGGTGCGGGCCCGCTCCCGGTGGGCCTCGGCCTCCGCCGGGAGTTCCAGGCGCAGTTCGCGCCGTGCGCCGTCGGCCGCGAGCCGCACGGCCCGCACCCGGTGGCCGTCGCCGGAGCCGAGGAGCTGGCGGGCGACCAGCGCACGGCGCAGGTAGACGTGGGCGTCGTGCTCCCAGGTGAAGCCGATCCCGCCGAGCACCTGGATGCAGTCCTTGGCGCAGGAGTAGGCCGCGTCCAGGGCCGTCCCGGCGGCCAGCGCCGCGGCGAGCGAGCGTACGTCGGGGTCCTCGTCCAGTGCCTGGTCCAGAGCCCGGGCCGCGTCCCAGGCCAGCGCGCGGGCCTGCTCCAGGCGCACCAGCATGTCGGCGCACAGGTGCTTGATCCCCTGGAACTGCCCGATGGGCCGCCCGAACTGCTCGCGCACCTTGGCGTATTCGGCGGCGGTGTGCACCGCCCATGCGGCGGTGCCGCAGGCGTCGGCGGCGAAGAGCGCGCAGGCCGCGTCCCGCACCAGGGCCGCGTCCAGCGCCAGCAGCCGCCCGGGCGGTACGGCGACCCCGCGCGCCCGCACCTCGGCGGTGGGCCTGGTCGGGTCGGCGCTCTCGTGGGTGCGGACGTCCAGCGCGGCGGCGTCCACCGCGAACCACAGGGTGCCGTGCGCGGCCTCGGCGGCCAGCACCACCAGGTCGGCCTCGCCCGCCCCGAGCACCGGGGGCGCGGTCCCGTCGAGCAGGTACCCGCCGCCCCCGACGGCCACCGCGGTCAGCGTGCCGGGCCCCAGCGCCACGGCCCCGACCCGCCCCTCCAGGGGCTCGGCCCCGGCCCGCCCCAGGAGTACGGACGCCAGCGCGCTCGGCAGGAACGGCCCGGGCAGCGCCCCGCGCGCGGCCTCCTCGATCACGACGGCGAGGTCGAGGAGGGTGCCGCCCTCCAGGTGCGGGGCGTGCAGTCCGGATGCGACGAGCCCGTCCCAGTAGCCGGGCCGCTCCCCGGTCCGCGGGGCGGTGTCGAGCAGCTTGCGCACTTCCTCGGGCGGCACGGCGCGCGCCACCCAGCCGCGCATCGCGTCGGCCAACTCCCGTTGTTCCCGTGTGATTCCGATGCCCATGCGCGGCAGAGTAGAACACGTTCCATTCTGACGGAAGGTCAGAAATGAAACGTGTTCTCACGTTCCGGGCGCCGCGCGGGACTCCCGGCGGCATGCCTCCGTCCACGGGGCCGAAGAGGTGATCGCACTCTGCGTCCGGCGCGCATGATCGTTTCTCCTCGTCCGGTCCTCACTACGGTGCGACCGTCCGACGTTCCAGGCAGTGGAAGTGGGTTGTTCCCGTGCGCATTCGCACCACCCTGACGGCCGCCCTCGGCGCCCTCGCCCTCATCGTCGCCGTCCCCGGCTCGGCCTCCGCCGCCCTGGGCGAGTTCAGCTACCGCTACGTGAACCAGCTCGGCGTCACCGTCCCCGGAGCCCTCCTCGACCCGGTGTCGGGGGAGTGCATCAACGTCCCCGAACTCCTCGCCGACTCGGACGCCCACTCCCCCCACAACCTCACCAACTCCACGGCGACCGTCTTCCTCGACAAGGACTGCGACGGGGACGTCTACTACACGATGGCGCCCGGCAAGAGGCTCGGGGAGCGGCTCCACTTCCGCTCCGTCATCTTCTCCTGACCTACGGGCAGGGGGGCAGCGCCCGGCCCGTAGGTCAGGAGCGGCCGTAGTAGTAGCCGTCCCCGTGGGCCGGGCCCACGTTGTGCTGGATGCCGCTCGGGTCGCTGCGGGTGAAGAAGGACGGGTCCAGGTTTCCGCAGAACTGGTTGTTCGACCGGCCCTGGTCCACCGTCGCCGTGCTGATGTTGATCCGGGCGCCGCCGTTGCCCGCCGAGGACACCCGAGCCGTGTACTCGCAGTGCCCCAACTGGGTGTCGGCGATCATCCGCACCGCCCCGGACTTGGCCACGATCACCGTGTCCGGCTGGCCGATGTTGAAGTCGGCCCCGTAGCGCCAGGACCCCACGAAGTACGCGGGCACCGGCCCGTTGTCGGAGGAGCCCCCGCCGCCCGGCGACCCGGAGCCGCCCGGCTGCGTGCCCGAGGCCCCGCCCTGGGCACCACCCGCGGCGGCGCCGCCGGCCGCCGCACCGGAACCCTTGGTCGGATCGGTGCCCGTGCCACCGGCCCCGCCCGGACTCCCCGCGCCGCCGCCCGGGTTCCCCGCACCACCGCCCTGCGCACCCCCACCCCCGGCGGCCGCGCCGCCCTGCGCCGCACCACCCTGCGCGGCGCCGCCCTGCGCCCCGCCGGGCACGGCCCCGCCCGGCACGGCACCGCCGGCCTGCCCCGGCGACTGCCCCGGCGGCTGCCCCGGGACGGAGGGCCCCGCGGACCCCGACGCACCCGGCGTCGGCGACCCGCTCACCCCCGGCGGGGACCCGGCCACCGCGCCGGGATCCACGGGAGCGCTCGCGGCCGGCGGCGACGCCTTCGCGGCGCCCCCACCGTCACTGCCGAAGGGCTGGATCAGCGCCACCGTGCCGCCGCCCACCGTGACCACGAGGACGACCGGCACCGCGACCGTCCACCGCCGCCGCGCCCGCCGCCGCTCCCCCTCGGGAGCCGTGCCCCCGGCCACCGGAGCCACCACCGGCACCACCGGCACCACCGGGGGCCCGTCGGCCGCGTCCTTCTTCCGCAGGTCGACCGTCACCCGGTCGGTGGGCACGGCCTCCTCCCTCGCCGGCGGCGCCACCTCCGCGTCCAGCAGCTGCGCCGCCTGCTGCGCGAGCCGCGCCACCACCTTGGGCGGCAGCCACGCCCCGGCCCGCTTCGCCGGACGGACCCGCTCCGGGTCCGCCAGCAGCTCGGCCACCCCGGGCCGCTCGTCCACGTCCTTGACCAGGCAGCGCCCGATGAAGGCGCGCAGCGCCTCGTCCTCGACCGCCTCCAGCGCGGGCTCGCCCTCCACGATCTGGAACATCACGGCGTGCTGGTTGCTGGCCCCGTGCCCGAAGGGCAGCTTGCCCGTGGCCGCGTACACGAGCACGCAGCCCAGGGTGAAGACGTCGCTCTTGGCCCCGGCCCGCTGCCCGCGGACCTGCTCGGGCGACATGAACCCGGGCGAGCCGACCACCATGCCGGTGCTGGTGAGCAGCGACTCGACGGAGGTCTCCAGGGCCCGCGAGATCCCGAAGTCGATGACCCGGGTGCCCTCGACGGTCAGCATCACGTTCGACGGCTTGAGGTCGCGGTGCACGATCCCCGCCGAGTGGATGTCCTCCAGCGCCCGCAGCAGCCCGTCCGCGAGGGCGTGCACGGAGTCCGCGGGCAGCGGCCCGTACCGGCGCACGATCTGCTCCAGCGAGAGCCCGGGAACGTATCCCGTGGCCACCCAGGGCCGCTCCGCGTCCGGGTCCGCCTCCAGGACGGGCGCGGTGTACCGCTCGCCGACCCGCCGGGCCGCGTCGATCTCCCGGCGGAAGCGGGCCCGGAACGACTCGTTCGAGACGTGTTCCTCGTGCACCACCTTCACCGCGACCGTACGCCCGCCCTCGGACCGGGCCAGGTACACCCGCCCCATGCCCCCGGCGCCGAGCCGCCCGAGCAGCAGGTACGGCCCGATCCGGCTCGGGTCCCCGGCCGCGAGCGGCCTGACGCCCCCGTCGACGTTGTCGTCGTCGCTTAACGCACCGCTCATCCCGACCGCCCCCCGGTGATCCCCTGTGGTCGCCCGACCCGGCCGTCCGGCCGGTCGAACCCGCCACAGGATAGAGGTGGTTGATTGCAACATGAAGGCAAGGGCGGCCGAGGGGCGGGATCCCGGCCTGACAGAATCCGGGGAAGGACAGGAACGCGAGGTGGGGAACATGACCGTACTGGTACTTCTCGTCGTACTGGCGCTCGCCCTCGGCGGCTGTGCCTGCGTGGTGTGGGCCCAGCGGGGCGGCCCGGGCTGGGTCCGCGCCGTGGCGGCCGTGACCCTGGGCGCGGGCGAGCTGCTGCGCCGCTCCGCGAAGCGGCGCCGCCGGCTCGGCGGGGGCGGGAACAACGGCGGCGACGACAGCTAGCCCGGCCGTCCGGAGACTTCCCCCATGGACAACACGAGGCCGCCGTACTGGCGCAGGATCGGGACCCCGAAGACGCTCGTCCTGTACCGCACGCCGGAGCGGTGGCGGTACGCCGTGTACTTCGAGGCGCCCTACGACATCGCCGACGGCCACCTCGATCACCCCGCACCCACGTCCGGGCCCGGGACGGCACAGAGCGCGCTCCACCGCCGGGCCGAGGAGCTGACCCACCGGGAACTGGAGGTCTCCTGGCAGCCCGCCGACCTACCCGACCACTGGACCGGCGCCGTCACCAAGGCCGGACCGCTCCCCGACGCCGACCACTGATCGGGCGCCTCCACCAGAGGCGCCCGCGGGTCATCCGGGGTCGTGGCGGACCGATGGCGGTTGACCCCGCCGGGAGCCGCGGGCGAACCCCGGTCCGCGGGAAAGAGCACACCCCGACAGGGCGGCAGCACCGGCCCCGTCGGAGGTGGGCCCGGACGAGGGCACGGGCCCGGCCCGCCGGGGGCGCCGAGGCCGGGCGGGCCCATCACCGGGGCACCGCCTCCATGGCGTTCTTCCCGAACTTCCTGGTGAGGGCCTCACACCGGCCCGGGGGATAGTTGACCCCGCTCACCGACACGAACACCGTCTGGTTGACGTCCCGCGCGGTCAGGACGCAGTTCTCGCCGTCCCCCCTCCCCTTCTGCTGCCACAGGCCCTCCTCGGCGAAGCCGAGGGAGCCGTCGCGTCTGGTCTCGCCGCGCCGGTAGCCGTTCTCGTACTCGCCCTTCGCCCGCTCGGCGCCGGTCTTGCCGCCGGGCCGGGTGACGAAGACGTTCCAGGAGACGAAGACCTCGTCACCGCCACCGGTCCGCCAGACACAGACGTTGTCCGTGCCCGCCCAACCACCGTTGTGCTCGGCCAGGCCCTGGCCCGTCGGCTTCCCGAACACGGCCGGCACGGTCATCCCGGACGCGAGCTGCTCGCAGGTCTGCCGCTGCGGCCGGTACTTGTCGGCCACCTGGGAGAGGGGGGTCCCGCCGGGGGTCGGCACGCTCTCCGGCACGGTGGAGGTGTACGCGAGCCAGACGAAGTGCCGCCCGGTGGCGGTCAGTCCGGTGGCGGCGGCCACGACGACCGCGACGGCCGCCGCGACCAGGTACGGGTTCCAGCGGCGCCGTGGCGCGGGCGGCGGCGGCTCGACGGGCGGCGGCTCGACCGGTGGGCCGGGATCCGGCGCGGGAGGCGCTACGGACACCAGCCGGTCCACCTCCGCCCGCTGCTCGGCGATCAGCCGCGGCACCGGCTCGGGCCAGGCCGCCCCGGCCGGCTCGATCCGCCCGACCAGGTCGAGCAGTTCCCACGGCGCGGGCCGCGCGGCGGGGTCCTTGGCGAGGCACCGCTCCACGACCCCGCGCAGGCCCGCCGGCACCCCCTCCAGGTCGGGCTCCGCCTGAACGACGTCGAGCAGCACCTTGGCCATCGCGCCCCCGTCGCCGAACGGCACCCTCCCGGTGCAGGCCGCGAAGAGGGTGGCGCCGAGCGAGAACACGTCGCTGGCCGGGGTGAGTTCCTGTCCCAGGGCCTGCTCCGGCGACATGAACGAGGGCGAGCCGATCAGCATGCCGGTGTGCGTGATGCGGGTCTGGTCCCCGACGGCCCGCACGATGCCGAAGTCGATGACCCGGACGCCGTCCTCGGCGAGCAGTACGTTCGACGGTTTGAGGTCGCGGTGGATCAGCCCGGCCCCGTGCACGTCGGCCAGCGCGTGCGCCAGCCCGGCCGCCAGCCGCCGCACCGCGGGCTCCGGCAGCGGCCCGCCGACGTCCAGGGCCCGGCTGAGGGCGGGCCCGGCGACGAAGCGGGAGGCCAGCCAGGGCGTCTCCGCTTCCGGGTCCGCGTCGATCACCGGGGCGGTGTACGCCCCGGAGACCTTTCCGGAGGCCTCGACCTCCCGCCGGAAGCGGGCCCGGAACCCTTCGTCCCGGGCGAGCTCGGCGTGCACCTGCTTGACGGCCGCGAGCTGCCCGTCGGGCCCCACGGCCAGCAGCACCCGACCCATCCCGCCCCGCCCGAGCACCGCGAGGACCCGGAACGGCCCCACGTGCGTCGGCCCGTCGGCCCCGAGAACCTCCATGCGCCCAGGCCGACCCCTCAGAGCCCGCGCACGAACGCCGCGAAGGCGGCGGGGCTGACGGTGAAGACGGGGCCGTCGGGGTTCTTGGAGTCCCGGACGGCGACTAGGGCGGGCTGGGCGGCGACTTCTACGCAGTCTCCGCCGGTGGTGCCGCTGTACGAGGATTTACGCCACCGCGCGCCCGTCAAGCCCTGGACGGTGTCCATAACGCTCCTCCATGACACGGGCGATCCGTGCCGCCGAGTCCTCCACAGAGAGTGCGGCAGCCTGAAGTTGATCGTAGCGGACGTAACTCTCCCTGACTGATTGCGGATTGGCCGTCACGTACCCCTGAAGAAAGTCCTCGGTGTAGAGGACGTCCTGATCGTCTTCGAACCGCAGGATCGTGAATGCGCCAGCGAATCCGGTGTGTGCACCCGCTTCGAAGGGCAGGATCTGTACCCGTAGCCACTCTCGGCTCCTCAGAGACAACAAGTGGGCAAGTTGGTTCCCCATGACCTCCCGGCCGCCGATCTCCTGATGAAGCGCGGCCTCGCCCATAACCACCCACGTGAGCGGGGCGTCTTCACGCTCCAGGATCTGCCGACGTTCCAGCCGGGCCTCCAGTTTGGCGTCGAGGTCCACCAAGGTCCGTGCGGCCAGCACCGCTCGGGCATACCCCGGGGTTTGCAGCAGCCCACTGATCAGATGCACCTGGAAGGTGGAGATGTAGGTAGCCCGGGACTCCATCTCCGCGTAGGCCGAGACCGGCACGGGGAGCTGGACCCGCAGGACCAGACCCACCAGCCGGGAGAAGAATCCACCCGTACCGAGGGCCGCGTCCACTCGCTCCGAGAAGTCTCGGGTCGGCACCCTGCGGGCGGTCTCGATCTGCCCGATCAGTGAGGCCGTGCAGTAAATGAGTTTCCCCAGCTCATACTGCTTCAGGCTCGCGGCCTCGCGGACGCGGCGGAGTTCGGATCCGTAGAAGTCCAGCGGCGAAGCGCTGGGGTCGAGGTCCCGAATGTTGACCACGGTCGGACACTCCCAACTTCACTTGTGCAGTGTTGTTTTCCATCCGTAGCCGAGCGTAAGCACACGCCCTCAACCTGATGGCATGAATCACGCAACCGGGTACCCCAGCACGGAAATTGGCGGTACCTACCGCATGGGCTTCACCGTCAGTGAGCATTCCGCCGGGCACATGCGCCGGATCCTGCGGTGGTTCCTCGTCCGCTGGGGCCTCGACACGGTGGCCGAAGACGCCGAGCTCGCGCTGACGGAGCTGGTCGCCAACGTCGTGCGGCACGTGCCCGACCGGGGCTGCTCGGTGCTGATCCAGCGCAGGCCCGGCGGGCTGCGGGTGGAGGTCACCGACACCTGCCCCGCGGCCCCGCGCGTCGCACCGGGCGGCGATCCCCTCGACGAGGGCGGGCGGGGGCTGCGCCTGGTGCAGGCGGTCACCGACCGCTGGGGCGTGCTGCCCCGGCAGGCCGGGAAGACGGTGTGGTTCGAGTGCGACGGGTGACCTCGCCCCGCCCGGAGATAATGCCCCTGCGAGTGGACGATCAAGGGGCGACGGGGGCCGAGGGGCGTGCGGGAGATCATCGAAGGGCGTTACGAACTCGACGAGTTGCTCGGCCGGGGCGGCTTCGGTGAGGTCTGGCGGGCCAAGGACTCCCGGGTGGGCCGCTGGGTCGCGGTGAAGATCGGATATCCGCAGACCCCGGAGGAGACGCGCCGGTTCGAGCGCGAGGCGAGCCTCGCCGGGAACCTGGCGCACCCCCACATCGCCACCGTCCACGACTTCGGCCGTACCGAACGGGCCGGGCGCGAGGCCGTGTTCCTCGTGATGGAGCTGCTCCAGGGCCGCAGCCTCGCCGAGGTCCTGGAGGGCGGGGTGCCGGACCTGTCGGACGCCCTGGAGTGGGCCGCGCGGATCGCGGACGCGCTCGGGGCGGCCCATGACGCCGGGATCGTCCACCGGGACGTCAAGCCGGCCAATGTGATGGTCACCGAGAGCGGCGTGGTCAAGGTCCTCGACTTGGGGATCGCCAAGTCCTCGGGCGCCCCCGGGACCGAGCTGACGGCCACCGGGATGATCATCGGTTCCTTCCCCTACATGGCTCCGGAACGCTGGACGGGCGGTGCGAACGGGGTCCCCGTCGACGGGCGGGCCGATCTGTACGCCCTCGGCTGCGTGCTGACGGAGCTGCTGACCGGCCGACGGCCGTTCCCGGCCCACGAGATGCACGAGCTGCTCGCGCACCACCTGACGACCGCGCCGCCCGCGCCCGGTTCGCTGCGCGAGGGGATCCCCGCCGCGCTGGACGCCCTGGTACTGGCCCTGCTCGCGAAGGATCCGCACGAGCGGCCGGCCGACGCCCGGGAGGTGAGCGGCAGGCTCGCGGAGATCGCCCGGGGCGCCGTCCCGGCCGTCCCCCTCACGTCCTTCCCGCCCCCGCCCTCGTACTCCCCGACCGTGCACACGGCCGCCGGGGACCCCGTCCGGTCGATGTTCGAACGGCGGCTGGCGCAGGTGCTCGACGACGCCCCGGCCGACCGGGTCGTCCGGCTGGACATGCTGGTCGCCGACCTGACCGAGGAGCTGGGCGCGCAGGACGCGCTGACGGTGCGGGCCTCCTGCCACCGGGCCATGACCGTACGCGGGCACTCCCCCACCGACCTGGAGCGCATCCTGCCGCGCATGGTGCGGGTCCTCGGCCTGGAGCATCCCGACACCATCGCGGCGCGGGCCGCGCACGTCGGCGAGGCCGCGGCCTACGGGCCGGGCGACGGCCGCCGCCACGAGGCCGAGCTGCGCGAGATCATCGAGCAGGCGGGCCGGGTGCTGGGCGCCGACGACCCCGTCACGCTGTCCGCCCGCTACCACCTGGCCGGGGCGCTCCAGCGCGGTGACGCGGCCCGCGACGGACGGTGGGGCTCCGAGACCGCCGCGCAGGCGCACGCCGAGCGCGGCTGGCTGGCGCCGCTCCTGCCCGACCTGGAGCGGCGGCTGCCCGCCGACAGCCCGGTGCTGCTCGACGTACGGCGGCGGCTGGCGCACGACGCCTGGCTGCTCGGCGACTTCGTCACCGCCGCGCCCCTGTACCTGCGGCTGTACCCCGACCTCGCGGCGATGGCGGAGCGGGGCGACGCGGAGACGGCGTACCGGGTGCTGCGCAGTGTCGGGGAGGCGGGGGAGCCGGGGCGTGCGCTCCCCCACCTGAAGGCGCTGCTGCACCGGCTCCACCTGACGGCCGGCAACACCCACTGGTTGACCCGCGAGGTGACGGAGACCCGCGACGACCTCCGGCGGGCGCTGCGCGAGGACCGGTTCTCGGACCTGGGCGGCGGCCTGTCCCGGCTCTTCGGCCGCTGAGGCGGCCGGGCGGCTGAGGCGGCCCCGCCACCGGAGCCACCGAGCCCTCCCGCGCAGGGTCGGCGGCCCCCGCCCGTAGCGCCCTACCCGCTGGTAAGGCAGCATGGCCCGGCATCCACACGCAGCTCAGCAGGAGGAACGACATGGCCACCCCCAAGCCGCAGACCCTGGCCGCCTTCGAGGCCGCCAAGGGGTTCATGCCCGTGGGCGAGGGCCTCGCGCTGTACGCGGCGGCCACCGAGGCGGCCGGGCTCGGGCTGCCGCTGCTGGAGGTCGGCACGTACTGCGGGCGCTCGACGATCCTGCTGGCCGACGCCGCGCGCGAGGCGGGCGTGCCCGCGCTGACCGTGGACCACCACCGGGGCAGCGAGGAGCAGCAGCCGGGCTGGGAGTACCACGACCCGACGGTGGTGGACGCGGAGGTCGGTCTGATGGACACCCTCCCGACCTTCCGCCGCACCCTGCACCGGGCGGGGCTGGAGGAGCACGTCATCGCCCTGGTGGGCCGCTCGCCGCAGGTGGCGGCGGCCTGGGGCGGTCCGCTCGGGTTCGTGTTCATCGACGGCGGCCACACCGACGAGCACGCGACCGGCGACTACGAGGGCTGGGTCCCGCACCTGGCGGTGGGCGGGACCCTGGTGATCCACGACGTGTTCCCCGACCCGGCCGACGGCGGGCAGGCCCCGTACCGGATCTACCTGCGCGCCCTGGCCTCGGGGGCCTTCGAGGAGGTGTCCGTCACGGACTCCCTGCGCGTCCTGCGCCGCACCGGGGCCGGCATCTGACCCCGTCCCGGCATACAAAAGACTGATCGCACCACGCCCCCGGATGGAGCACGGTCCGTACGGGTGCCGGTCGGGCGTTCTAGCATCGCGAGGTGCGCTACGACGACAGCTCCCCGGCCCCCGAGTCCCGCGACTCCATCAGCCCCGACCGGCGCTGGTACGCGCGCCGCTCCACCCTCGCGGTGGCGGTCGCGGTGCTCGCCCCGACCGTCCTCGCGGGCTGGGTCCTGACCCATGCCCTGACGGGGACGGACGGGCAGCGGCCCGACCCCGCCCCGCACCCGGCCTCGCACGCGGCGGCGGCCGACGCGAAGTCCAGCGCCTCCCCGGGCGCGAAGGCGGGGGCGGGCGCGTCCGCGTCCGCCTCGGCGTCGGCCTCCGGCCCGGCGGCGGCGCCCGCTCCGGCCAAGGGGCCCCTCACGGGCAAGACCGTCGTGATCGACCCCGGACACAACACCGGGAACTTCCAGCACACCGACGAGATCGACCGTCAGGTGGACATCGGCACCAACCGCAAGGAATGCGACACCACCGGCACCACCACCAACTCGGGTTATATGGAAGCCGAGTTCAGCATGGACGTGTCCCGGCGGCTGCGCACCATCCTGGAGGGCCGCGGGCTGAAGGTGGTGCTCACCCACGAGGCCGGCACCGCCCGCCCCTGGGGTCCCTGCATCGACGAGCGCGCCCGGATCGGCAACGAGGCCCGCGCCGACGCCGTCGTGTCCGTCCACGCGGACGGGGTCTCCGCGGGCAACCGCGGCTACCACGTCATCCTCCCGGCCAAGGTCAAGGCGGGCGGCGCCGACACGGCCGCGATCGTCGGACCCTCCCGGCAGCTGGGCGAGCGCATCGGCAGCAACTTCTCCCGGGCCACCGGCTCGGCCCCCGCCAACTACCTGGGCTCCGGCACCGGATTGGTCGTCCGCGACGATCTGGGCGGTCTCAATCTGTCGACCCGGCCCAAGGTGTTCATCGAATGCGGCAACATGCGTGACAGCAAGGACGCGGCGCAGCTGACGAGTCCGGAGTGGCGGCAGAAGGCGGCACAGGGCATCGCGGACGGCATCGTCGGATTCCTCGGGGGGTAGCCCCAGGGGGGAGCCCCTGACGGGGCGTCCCTCCGCCCCGATCCTCTCGGCCGCGGGAGACTCCGTACGATGGTGGCGCCGCCCCCGCTCAGCCCGGTCCGCCCACGCGACCGCGGCGCCACGAGACGACCGAGACCGAGAAGGACATCAGAGACGTGAACATCCGCTCCCTCACACGAGGCGACGGCGTGGTGATCGGAGCAGCGGTGCTGCTGTTCATCGCCTCGTTCCTCGACTTCTACTCCGCCACCAACGTGGACATGCCGAGCGCGTGGGACACGGACTCCTACGGGCTGGTCCTCCCGACGGTCTTCCTGACCGGTTTCATCGCCGCGGGCCTGCTGATCGGCGCGCGCTTCCAGCCCGAGGGCCGCAAGCTGGGCGGGCTGCCGCTGACGGCCTGGGGCACGGTGCTGGCGGTGGCGGCCGTCTGGAACGCCCTGTGGTCGCTGATCGTCACCCCGACCCGCCTCGACCTGGGGGCCGGCTGCATCCTGGCCTTCCTGGCGACGCTGGCCCTGGCGGGCGTGTCCGTCGCCGGTTCGAAGGTCCCCGCGCTGGCGGGGCCGCTCCTCCCGGAGCCCGGACCCGTCGCCCCCGCGCCCTACGGCGGCCATGCGCAGCAGCCGGGCAGCGGGTACGGCTACCCGGGCGGCCCGCAGCAGCAGAGCCCGTACGGTTCCACCCCGCAGCCCGTCCCGCCCTACGGCGGCGGCCCCGCGGCGCCCGCGCCCGGCCCGCAGGACGCGGGTCAGCAGCCGCCGCAGCAGTCACAGCCGCAGCCGGCCGCGGCGGCGTTCGCGCCGTTCTGGTTCGCGGTGCCGGAGGCCCGTCCCCTCTTCGGCGAGGACGGCTCCCCCGCCCCGATCGCGGAGCTCGCGCCGGGCACCTGGTACCTGGCCGTCGACCAGCGGGGCCCGTCGTCCCTGATCGCCCAGACCCAGGACGGCCGCCGCGGCGTCCTGAACGACACCTCGAACATCCAGCGGGGCTGACCCCCCGCGCCGAAGGCCCCCCGCCCCCACGGGCGGGGGGCCTTCGGGCTTCCCGGAGGGAGCCGCGTGCCCTACAGTCACCTGACGCAGCGTCAGATATGGGCGACGGCTTCTCGGAGGGGACCCCCATGCGCCTCGGACTCGCACTCGGCTACTGGGGCCGCGGGCCCAGCCCGGCCCACCTCGACCTCGCCACCGAGGCGGAACGCCTCGGCTACGACTCGGTGTGGACCGCCGAGGCCTGGGGCTCCGACGCCTTCACCACCCTCACCTGGATCGCCGCGCACACCTCGCGGATCCGCCTCGGCACCGCGATCGCCCAGATGGCCGCCCGCACCCCCACCGCCACCGCCATGCACGCCCTCACCCTCGACCACCTCTCCGGCGGCCGGATGATGCTGGGCCTGGGCCTGTCCGGACCGCAGGTGGTGGAGGGCTGGTACGGGCGCCCCTTCCCCGCGAGCCCGCTCACCGCGACCCGGGAGTACGTCGACGTCGTCCGGCAGGTGCTGCGCCGCGAGGCCCCCGTCGCCCTCGACGGCCGCTTCCACCGCCACCCGTACCGCGGCGAGGACGGCACCGGCCTCGGCAAACCCCTCAAGCCCATCACCCACCCGCTGCGCGCGGACCTGCCGCTGCTGCTGGGGGCGGAGGGGCCGAAGAACATCGCCCAGACCACCCGGATCGCGGACGGCTGGCTGCCCCTGTACTGGTCGCCCACCCGCACCGACGTCTACCTGGCCTCACTGGCCGGCCTGCCCGAGGGGTTCATGATCGCCCCGATGGCCCGTGCCGCGGTCTGCGAGGACGTCGCCGCCGGGCTGCTCCCCGTCAAGGCGATGCTCGGCTTCTACATCGGGGGCATGGGCCACGCGGCCCGCAACTTCCACGCCGACCTGATGGCGCGGATGGGCTACGAGGAGGAGGCCCACCGCATCCAGGAGCTGTTCCTCGCGGGGCGGCGCGAGGAGGCGGTGCTCGCCGTCCCGGACGCCTTCGCCGACGAGATCTCACTGGTCGGGCCGCGCGAACGGATCGCGGAACGGCTGGAGCTGTGGCGCGCGGGACCCGTCACCGACCTCCTGGTGACCGCCCCCGACCCGCACACCCTGCGGGTGCTGGCGGAGCTGAACACCTAGGGCGGCACCCGGGGGCGAGCGGCCAACCGGCGTGCCGGTCAGTAGAGTTCAGGCCAGACCGATAGGATCGCGCCGCTTCGGTTTACATGAACACGTAAAGAGGTTGCAATGCGGCACACCCCCATCCTCCGACGCTCGCTGGTCGCCCTGGCCGCGGCCGCCGTCACGGGGCTCGGCACGACCACGGCCGTCGCCGACCCCGGCATCCCCAACGTCGGCTACGGCTACCCCAACCCCAGCCAGTCGGTCCGCTGCGTCCAGTTCTTCGTGAACGCCTACACCAACCTGCACCTCCTGGAGGACGGCAAGTTCGGCCCCCAGACCGAGCTCGGCGTCAGGAAGCTCCAGAAGCTCTCCAACTTCACCTGGGCCACCCGCGAACTGCAGATCGACGGCGTCTTCGGCCAGGACACGGGCCAGGCCGTGCTCGAACACGTCAAGGCCAACCCCTGGACCACCGGCGACTTCACGAAGGCCACCCGCTGCGGCCACTACGTGCCCTCGCACACCGTCGTCCTCAACTGACCCCTACCGCGGCAGCGCGTCCAGCAGTTCGCGCAGGTCCAGCGCCATCACCGCGATCTCCACGTCCGGGCCGCCGTCCGCGGCGGCGCAGGCCACGATCCGCGATCCGGGGTTGATGGAGAGCCCCTCCCGTACGGAAGGCGCCCGGACGGCGTCGGCGCGGGCGCCGGCCAGCGGGACGGCCGGGCCCCGGGCGGGCTCCCAGCGGGGGCCCACCCCGTCCGCGTACACCCGGCCGGGCCGCCAGCGGCCCTCGCCCGCGGGGCGGCGGGCCATGCAGGGGATCCCGGCGGGCGGGCCGGCCGCCTGCCGCCGGCGGTGCTTGCGGCGCAGGAGCAGGCCCGCGGCGGCGGCCACGAGGCCGAACAACAGGAACTCGATCACACCGGCCATTGAAACAGGCCACAACGGCCGGAACCCGCCCACCGGAGTCCGGTGGGCGGGTGCCCGGTCGCCTGCGGCGCGGCTATCCGCCCAGCTGCGAGAGGCTCGGGACCTTGTCGGTCACCGTGGCTCCCGCGCCCTGGCCCGCCGACTTCACTCCGTTGATGACGTCCTGGAAGGAGCTGATGTCCGCATCGCCCGCCTGACCCTTGCGGAGCTTGCCCGCGAGGCCCTTCAGGGACTCGATGCCCGCCGTCAGCGGGATCATCGCCTTCGACAGCAGCGGGTCGCCCTTGGCGTTCTCGGACGCCGCCTTGAGCCGGTTGTAGGCGAAGGCACCGGCCAGACCCGCCTTGATCAGCGCGAACGTACGGCCCTTCGCGCCCTTCTTGAACTTGCCCGCCTGGTACGGCTTGATGATCCACTGGTACGTCGCGCCGGCCGCGAGCCCCGCATTGGCCACGAAGCGGGTCTTCGCGAACTTCTGCCGCTCGGCCGAGGTACTGGGCGAGGGCGTCGCCGCGGCCAGTTCGTCCTGCTCGGCCGCCTCCGGCTCGGCGGCCACCAGGACGGCCAGCTCCGTGGCGGCGGCCGAGGAGATCTCCTCCCCCCGACCCTGGTCGCTGCCGCCACCACCGCCGCACGCGGTGGCACCGGCCAGCAGCGCGGTGGACAGGACCACCGCGGTGACGGCTCGGCGGAATCGGACGGTCGTGGGTACGCGCACGGTTGCCTCCGGGGACTGAGGTGTCCCCCGCAGCCTCACCCCGCCCCGGCCGCCGCACCACTCGGGCGGCCCGTTCGGGTACGGCCGCCCCTCCCTCCGCCCCGCCCTCCGCCCCTCCCTCCGCCGCGCCGGGCCCGGACCGGGAGGGGCCCCGGACCGGCGGCGCTCAGCGGCAGCAGTCCGGTTCCAGGCCGCGCGGCAGCGCGAGGCCCCCGAACACCTCTCCCGTGGCCTCGTCCCCGCCCAGCGCCGCCACCGCGAGCAGCAGCGAGCCCGCCGTCCAGGTCGTCTGCTCCACCGGCCACACCGCCCGGTCGTCGAAGACGTAGCCAGTCCAGTACATGCCGTTCCCGTCGCGCAGGTGCCCGATCGAGCGCAGGATCTCCAGCGCCCGGTCCGACTCGCCCATCACCCAGAGCGTCAGCGCCAGCTCGCAGGACTCCCCGCCCGTCACCCACGGGTTCGGCAGCACGCACCGCACCCCCAGGTCCGGGACGACGAACTCCTCCCAGCGCTCCTCGATCCGCGCCTTCGCCCCCGCACCCGACAGCGCGCCGCCGAGCACCGGGTAGTACCAGTCCATCGAGTAGTGCGACTTGTCCAGGAACCGCTCCGGATGGTGGCGCACCGCGTGCGCGAGCGCGCCCGTCGCCAGCTCCCAGTCGGGCTGCGGGTCACCGCGGTGGTCGGCGATCGCCAGGGCACAGCGCAGGGCCTGGTGGATGGAGGAGGAGCCGGTGAGCAGGGCGTCGGTGACGGCCCCGCCGTCGGACTCCCGCTTCCAGCCGATCTCGCCGCCCGGCTGCTGGAGGCCCAGGACGAACTCGACGGCCGCGTAGACCGCCGGCCACATCCGGTCCAGGAAGGGGTCGTCGCCGGTGGCGAGGTAGTGGTGCCACACGCCGACGGCTATGTACGCGACGAAGTTGGACTCGCGGCTCGCGTCCTGCGGGGCGTCGGTGTCCACCCCCTCGGGGCGGTCCGCGTAGGCGGCGTACCAGGAGCCGTCCTCGTTCTGGTGGCGCACCAGCCAGTCGTACGCGCGTTCCGCGGCCTCGTGCTCGCCCGCCACGTCCAGGGCCATCGCGGCCTCGGTGTGGTCCCACGGGTCGAGGTGGTGGCCCCGGAACCACGGTATCGCCCCGTCGGCGCGCTGCGCCGCGAGGATCCCGGCGACGGTGGCGGCGGCCTCCTCGGCCGTCAGGACCCCGTCGAGGACCAGGTGTTCGGGCACCTCGGGCACGGTGCGGCCGGGGGAGGTCACTGCGCCGCGCCCACGGGGAGGTGCGGCTTGGTCGCGTACGCCACGAAGCTCTTGCCTATGACCGGGTTGAGCGCCTGCTCCGCGAGGCGGGTCGCCAGGGGCTTCTTCATGATGTCCCAGACCAGCAGCTTGTGGTACGCCTTGACCGGGAGCGCCTTGTCGTTGTCCACGCCGAAGGCGCACTTGAGCCACCAGTACGGGGAGTGCAGGCCGTGCGCGTGGTGGGTGCCGTACGGCTTGAGGCCGGCGGCCCTCATCTTGCCGAGCAGCTCGTCCGCCTTGTAGATGCGGATGTGGCCGCCCTCGACCTCGTGGTAGGCGTCGGACAGCGCCCAGCAGATCTTCTCCGGCCCGTAACGGGGCACGGTGATGGCGATGCGGCCACCCGGCTTGAGCACGCGCACCATCTCGGCGAGGACGCCCTTGTCGTCGGGGATGTGCTCCATCACCTCGGAGATGATGACGACGTCGAAGGAATCGTCGGGGAAGGGCAGCGCGAGGGCGTCGCCCTCCATGGCGGTGGCGGTGGCCCCGGCCGGGGCCTCACCGGCCTCCTTCATGGCGGCGAACCACTTGGCGACCTCGCGGATCTCCTCGCCGTTGCGGTCGACGGCGACCACCTGGGCGCCGCGCCGGTAGCACTCGAAGGCGTGCCGGCCTGCGCCGCAGCCCAGGTCCAGTACGCGGTCGCCTGCGGCGAGCGGGAACCGGGAGAAATCGACGGTCAGCACGGGGTCCTGCCTTCGCGGTCGCGGGGGTGAGAGGTGGTGCGGATGGGCGGGGAAGCGGTGGGGGCGGCAGGTCACCGCGCCGCGCGGCCGGCGCGGACGGCCGCGGCCTGCTCGATCGCGGCTCTGTAGTGCCGGACCGTGCCCTCGGCGGCCTTGGCCCAGGTGAACCGGGCCAGGACCCGATCCCGCCCGGCGGCTCCGAGGCGGGCGCGCAGGTCCGCGTCGCCCAGCAGCCGGCCCAGCGCGGCGGACAGCGCCCCCGCGTCACCGGGCGGCACGGCCAGACAGGTCTCGCCGTCCGGACCCGCCACCTCGGGAATGGCCCCGCCGGTGGTCGCCACCAGGGGCGTGCCGGTGGCCATGGCCTCGGCCGCCGGGAGCGAGAAGCCTTCGTAGAGGGAGGGCACGCAGGCGACCTGGGCGCTGCGCACGAGGTCGACGAGCTCGGCGTCGGTGATGCCCTTGACGAACCGGACCGCGTCCTGGAGGTCGTACTTCTCGATCGCGCGGGCGACCGGGCCGCTCTCGGCGCGCTTGCCGACGACGACGACGTGGGCGTCGGGGCGCTCGGTGCGGAGCTTGGCGAGCGCCTCGACGAGGTGGACGAGACCCTTGAGCGGGACGTCGGCGCTGGAGGTGGTGACGATCCGTCCGGGCACCTCCGCGACGGAGGCGTCCGGCGACCAGAGGTCGGTGTCGGCGCCGATGTGCACGACGTGGATGCGGTCGTCGCGCACGCCGAGGTGCTCGGCGATCTCCTGCCGGGAGGAGCCGGAGACGGTCAGCACGGAGGGCAGCCGGCGGGCGACGCGGCCCTGCATGTGCGTGAAGGCGTACCAACGGCGCACGGAGAGACGCTTCTTGCGGTCCTTGGCGGCGGCGAGGTCGAGCTTGCGGTCGACGGTGATGGGGTGGTGGACGGTCGTCACCAGGGGCGCGCCGATGTCCCCCAACAGGCCGTAGCCGAGGGTCTGGTTGTCGTGGATGACGTCGAACTCGGCCCGGCGGGCGCGCAGGTGGCGGCGGGCGCGGAGCGAGAAGGTCAGCGGCTCGGGGAAGCCGCCGGTCCACATGGTGGCGACCTCCAGCGCGTCGATCCAGTCCCGGTACTCGTCGTACTTCGGGGTGCGGAAGGGATCGGGGCTGCGGTACAGGTCCAGGCTCGGGAGCTCGGTGAGCGTGGCGCCGGTGTCGAGCACCGGGTAGGGCTGCGAGCCGATCACCTCGACGGAGTGGCCCAGCTTGACGAGCTCGCGCGAGAGGTGGCGGACGTAGACGCCCTGGCCGCCGCAGAACGGGTTCCCCTTATAGGTGAGGAGTGCGATGCGCAACGGGCGGTCGCCGTCGGTGGCGGAACCCGCGAAAGGGCTTGTCACCATGGCCTCTGCGGTCACTCTCGGCCCCCTTCTCCCTGCACTTTCGCCGGAGCGTAACCGCTCGGATAATGTAGAACAAGTTTCAGACTTGATCCGTCGAAGACCATTGAATCTACCGGCCGGAAACCACACCGTAAGAGGCGGAGCAGGTGATTCGCGCCACGGCTCGGACGCCTGAGATGCTGGCCCCGGACCCTCCCGGAATCAGCTCCCCCGCAACGACACGGAACGCCAGGAACGGGACACATGACAGCGGAAGCGAAGGCGGTCGCGGCAGCGGCGACCACATCGGCGACCACGCCGGCGTCCCCTCCCCTGACCGAGCGCCAGGAGGCCCGCCGCCGCCGCATCCTGCACGCCAGCGCGCAACTGGCGAGCCGGGGCGGCTTCGACGCCGTGCAGATGCGCGAGGTCGCGGAACTGTCCAGCGTCGCCCTCGGCACGCTGTACCGGTACTTCCCCTCCAAGGTGCACCTCCTGGTGGCCACCATGCAGGACCAGCTCCAGCACATGCACACGACACTGCGCAAACGCCCCCCGGCATCCGACGATCCGGCGGCGCGGGTGGCGGAGACCCTCATGCGCGCCTTCCGCGCCCTCCAGCGCGAACCCCACCTGGCGGACGCCATGGTCCGCGCCCTGACCTTCGCCGACCGCAGCGTGAGCCCCGAGGTCGACACGGTCTCCCGGCTGACCACGGCCATCATCCTGGACGCGATGGGCCTGGAGGCCCCGCCGACGGCGGAACAGCTCTCGGCGGTCCGCGTCATCGAACACACCTGGCACTCGGCCCTGATCACCTGGCTCTCGGGCCGCGCCTCGATCGCCCAGGTCAAGATCGACATCGAAACGGTCTGCCGCCTGATCGACCTGACGGCACCGGAAAAGGCTTGATCCTGGCGTAGGGGCGGGGGGCTGGTCGGTCGGGGTCGGGGGGCGGCGGGACTCGACCTGACCCGGATCAGAGAAGGGCTGGGGGTTTCCCGTCAGTCTCACTGTCCTTCCGTGGCGGGCCGGGCTGTCAAGGGCGCTCCCTTCGGTCGCGTCGCTTCGCGATGGCCTTCGGCCACCCTTGACAGCCCGTCCCGCCACGGAATGCCAAAG
>NZ_JBEXKC010000044.1:0-68538 GCF_040609475.1 Streptomyces sp. NPDC004667
TCCTTCATCGCGGTACGCGAATCACGGATCCAGGGCGGCAGGTCCTTGTCATCGGCCAGCCAGAACGCCGTACCGATCCCCGGCATCGACGTGATGGCAAGGCCCGTCGCGAGCTTCGCGAGACCGGTCCAGGCCTGGCCCGCCTTGTCCCACCCGTCCACGCCGACGAGGGTGCCCAGGCCGCGGATGGTGCCCCAGATCCCGTCGACGATCAGACCGTCCCACACGAACGACTTCGCCCAGTACCCGATCTCCCAGGCCCGGTGCGTCTCTTCCAGCTGCGAACCCCACGGCAGATCCTGCGCCTTGTTCAGGTCATCGCCCTTGTACCCGTACATGTTCGCGCCGTGCGAACCGTCATCCGCCGTCAACGGCGCCGCACAGTAGAGGGCACGGATCTTGTTCGCGCAGGTGCGCTCGGCGGCCCAGAACGCGGAGACGGCGGCGTTGACGTCGTGGATCAGATCGTTGTTCTCATCGATCTTGTCCCCGTCGTCCTTCCAGTGCTTGTCACCACTGATCTTGTTACTGAAGGTGGTCGCCTTCGCCTGGAGTTCCTTCAGCCGCGCCACGATCGGCCGCGCCTCGGTGATGTACTCACCCAGCGCCGTCGCCGCCGACTCCAGCTGATCCGCGAAGAAGTCACTGTCCGTCTTCACCGGCTTCGTCGTCGCGAACAACTGCGCCGCCTCCGGCGCCGAGTAGAACGCCGACAGGCCCTGGAACTCAGAGTCCACGTTCGAACCGGCATCACGGAACGTCCCCGCCGCCGTCGTGATCGCGTTCTTGTCCTGCTCCAACGCCTCGAGGTCACCCGTGAACTGCGGGATCGTGCACGGATTGATCGGTACGTGATCCGTCACTTCTGCTCCGCCCCCGGAAGATCGATCTTCGGCTCCTTCAGCGCCTCGTTCTGGGCGTTCTGAGCCTGTTCGATGTTTCCGTGCACGTAGGCCGTCGTGGCCTTGATCGCGCCGTTGAGCGAAGCCTCCGTGCGCGCGCTGATGTACGCGATACGGGTCGCGTGGGAGGCCATGAGCTCACCCAGCGCGCCCGCGATCGGGCCCATGCCGCCGCCCTCGCCCGCGGTGCTGCCGCCCTCGGTGACCGTGCCGGCGTGCTTGGCCGCCTCCGGCAGCTCCGTCTGGAGCGTCTTGCCCGCCGTCTGGAAGCCTCCCGCGGCCGTGATCGTCTTGTTGACGACCCCCTGCACGCCGGACGGCTTGATGTCCCAGTCCATGACCTACCCCCGTGTCCCCGTATCCCCGTGATCCGTCCCGGCCGGCCTCAGCCGATGCCGTCGACCGCCGCCTTGGCCTTCTGCAGGGTGGCCTGCGCGGTCGAGTCGTTCTGCTCCAGCGTGCTGCGCACGAGGCGGATGATGTCGCGCACCTCGTTGGCCGCCCGGTTCCAGCGGACTTCCTTGCCGTGGTATTCGTCCGAGACGCCGTCGGCGGTGAACTCGGACATCGCCGCCTTCACCGCCGCGTCACGGTCGCCGAGCACCCGCTCCAACTGGCCGATGATCCCGCCGAGTCCGCCCTGTACCTCCACGGAGGCGGCGATGTCGTACGAGGTGCGGTCCTGGTTCTGTCCCATGTCTGATCGATCCCCCGGTCTCAGCGCGCGCCGAAGCGAGCGGCGTCGAAGTTGGCGGAGCCCATGTTCTGGTGGGCGTTGTCACCCTGCTCCTGGTCACCGGTGGTGAAGGAGGTGTCCATGCCCTGCTGACCGCCGATGATGGCCCGCAGCGAGCCGTTCAGCTCCGCGGTGATGGCGTCCGAGCGCCGCTTGAACGAGTCGAACGCGGACCGGCCGACACCGTTGAACTTGCCCTCCAGCGGGTCCGCCGCCGCGATCAGCAGCTTGATCAGCGTGCCGAGGTCGTCGCTGGAGCCGCCCGTGGCCTTGCCCAGCTCGGACAGCGTGGTGCTGCCCATGTCGAACTTCATTCACCCACCCCTGACGTGTTGTGCCGTCACTTGCGTCCATACCTGTCTACCGAAGGGACGTTGCGAACACAAACACGGTTTCAGCTGGCCTGAACGTATGTCCGAAAATTGCCCCTCGGCTGGATCCAGCCCTCCAACAGCCTTTTCCGCACCGGCTGTACGGGAGCGGTCACCTCAGGTCATCCAGCGGTCCGGCCCGGCCGCCGCCCGGGAAGTCCGGGAGCGGACCGCCTGCGCGTCCAGCAGCGCGGCGGCCTCCTCGGCAGCCCGCAGCCGGGCCGTGACCGTACCGTTCGCGCCGGTGTCCACATGCAGGTCGGCCACCCCCCACACCCGCTCCCACGGGCCCTGGGAGAGACGTACGCTCTGCACCTTCGCGTGCGGAACCATCTCCGTACGCCGGCACAGCCGCCCGTGCCGGGCTGCGAACAACTGCTCCGAAACGGCCAGGCCGTACCCCTTCCACCACACCGGCACCACCCACCGCGAGCCCGCACGCGGGGACGGGGCGAAGGCCAGGGCCTCCGGGTCCGCGCCCGGCAGCACCCGGGCGATCACGGCATGGGCGGCGGCCCGCGTCGCCACCGGCACCAGCACCCCGTTCTTCGAGCCCGCCACGGCCAGCTCCACCCGGACCCAGCCGCGCCGCCGCCACAGCAACGGCTCCACGATCCGTACGGTCTGCACCCGCCCCGGCGGCACCGTCTCGTGCGCCCGGTCCAGCAGCCCGTGGTCCAGCCGCAGCCCGTCGGGGGACTCGGCGACCGTCCAGTCGTACTCCGCGAGAAAACGCCCCAGGCTGCCCTTCCACATCGCGCCCAGCAGCGGCAGCACGATGGCCAGCGACGCCCAGAGGTTGTCGCTGAGCCGCCACACCACCACCGGGGCGACCAGCCCGGCGGCCAGCGCGGCCCACACCCCGAGGCTGAGCAGCAGGGAGACCACCAGGTCCCGGACCGACACCCGCAGCAGCTCCCGCTGCGGGGCCTCACCGAGCCCGGCCGCCTCGGCCGGGGCGAAACCGGCCGCACGGGCCAGCAGCTCGGCGCGCAGCGCGACGGCGTCGGGCTCGCTCAGGAAGGCCAGCTCGTCCTTCTCCTCGGTGCCGATCACGTCGATCCGGAGCTTGGCGACGCCGGCCACCCGGGCCAGCATCGGGCGGGTGACGTCCACCGCCTGGATCCGGTCGAGGCGGATGTGGGCGGTGCGGCGGAAGAGCAGGCCGGTGCGGATGCGCAGCTCGGTGTCGGTGACGCGGTAGTGGGTGAACCACCAGCTGAGCAGGCCGTACGAGCCGAAGACGAGGACCAGCCCGGCCAGCGCGAGCAGCCGCAGCCCGAGGGGGAAGGAGCGGACCCACTCCTGGGCCCGCTCGCCCTGCTGGAGGACCAGCCCGAGGGTGGCCGTGATCGGCACCCACGCCCGCCGCAGCGGGGTCAGCACGTGCAGCCGGCGCTCCGCACCCCCCGGATCGGCGGCCCCGGAAGGATCGACGCCGGCGGGGTCGGCGGAGGCGGGTTCGGCGGTGGCGGGTTCGGCGGTGGCGGGTTCGGCGGTGGCGGGTTCGGCGGAGGGGTGGCGCCCCACCGGCTCCCCCGACCCCGCCCCCGGCCCCGGCCCCGTCACAGCCCCGCCGATCGGGCCTCGCCCAGTGCCGTCAGCCGGTCCCGCAGCCGCTCCGCCTCCCCGGGCACCAGGCCCGGGATCCTGGCGTCCGACGCCGCGGCGGCCGTGTGCAGCTGTACGGAGGCCAGCCCGAAGCGGCGCTCCAGCGGCCCGGAGGTGACCTCCACCAGCTGCATGCGCCCGTACGGGACCACCGTCTGCTCCCGCCACAGCACGCCCCGGCTGATCAGCAGGTCATCGGCCCGCTCGGCGTACCGCCAGGACCGCCAGTTCCGCCCGAGCATCACCCAGCCCCAGGCGAGCAGGACGAGCCAGACCACCCCGAACAGCGCCCACCCCGGCCCGGCCAGCAGCCCCAGCGGCACGGCGGTCGCCACCGTGAGCAGCACCGTCCAGATCACCAGCAGCAGCCGCCGCAGCCGGAGCAGCCCGCCCGGCAGCCCCACCCACTCCGGCTCGCCCGTCTCAGCCTTCGTCCCCGTTCCCATCCCCCCACCCTAGGGCTGAGACAATGCGCCCATGACGGAGACCACGGTCGGCATCGGCGGTGCGGCGGAGAGCACCGACATGGTGCTCAACATCGGACCGCAGCACCCTTCCACCCACGGCGTGCTGCGCCTGCGGCTCGTGCTGGACGGCGAGCGCATCGTCAGCGCCGAACCGGTGGTCGGCTACATGCACCGCGGCGCGGAGAAGCTCTTCGAGGCCCGGGACTACCGCCAGATCGTGATGCTGGCCAACCGCCACGACTGGCTGTCGGCCTTCTCCAACGAGCTGGGCGTGGTCATGGCCGTCGAGCGGATGCTCGGCATGGAGGTCCCCGAGCGCGCGGTGTGGATGCGTACGCTCCTCGCCGAGCTGAACCGGGTCCTGAACCACCTGATGTTCCTCGGCTCGTACCCCCTGGAGCTGGGCGGGATCACCCCGATCTTCCACGCGTTCCGCGAGCGGGAGGAGCTCCAGGCGGTGATGGAGGAGATCTCCGGCGGCCGCATGCACTACATGTTCAACCGGGTCGGCGGTCTCAAGGAGGACCTGCCCGCCGGCTGGCTCGGCCGGGCCCGCACCGCCATCGCCGACGTCCGGACCCGGATGGACGTCTACGACAAGCTCGTGCACGGCAACGAGATCTTCCGCGGCCGTACGCGCGGCGTCGGCGTCCTGTCCGCCGAGGCGGTGCACGCGTACGGGGTCTCCGGCCCCATCGCCCGCGCCTCCGGCGTCGACTTCGACCTGCGCCGCGACGAGCCGTACCTGGCGTACGGGGAGCTCCAGGACGTCCTCGAGGTGGTCACCCGCACCGAGGGCGACTGCCTGGCCCGCTTCGAGGTGCTCCTCGACCAGACGCACAACGCCCTCGACCTGGCCGTGGCCTGCCTGGACCGGATGGCGGAGCTGCCGCCCGGACCGATCAACCAGCGGCTGCCGAAGGTGCTGAAGGCGCCCGAGGGCAGCACGTACGCCTGGACCGAGAACCCGCTCGGCATCAACGGCTACTACCTGGTCTCGAAGGGCGAGAAGACCCCGTACCGGCTGAAGCTGCGCAGTGCCTCCTTCAACAACATCCAGGCCCTCGCCGTGCTGCTGCCGGGGCAGCTGGTCGCGGACATGGTCTCGATCCTGGGCTCGCTCTTCTTCGTCGTCGGGGATATTGACAAATAGCGGGAAAACCCAGGGGAGTCGGTGCCGTTCGCGACCTACGGTGGCGAAATGATCACTGACACATTCGACGGCTACCTGCGCCGGCTCGGCGTCATCGATCCCGGGGCGCCCAGCATCGAGGGACTGTTCGCGCTCCAGCGCGCGCACCTGGAGCGCGTCTCCTACGACAACGTCGAAATCCAGCTGGGCCGCCCGCCCGGCATGGACCCCGAGGGCGCCGCCCGGCGCGTCGCCGACGGACTCGGCGGCTACTGCTACCACCTCAACGGCGCCTTCGCGCTGCTCCTCGAAACCCTGGGCTACGACGTGACCCGGCACTCCGGCGGCGTGTACGGCGACGCCGCCTCGCGCGAGGTCAACGGTGAGCACCTCGCCCTGACCGTCCGCGTCGACGGGGAGGCGTACTGGGTGGACGTCGGTCTCGGCGACGGCCCGTACGAGCCGCTGCCGCTGCGCGAGGGCACCTACGAACAGGGCGGCTTCCGCTACGCGATGCGGCCGCTGGAGCCGCTGGAGGGCGAGGGGCCGGGCTGGAGCCTGCTCAGCTCCGACATGCACATGCCCCGGATGAACTTCCGCGCGGCCGCGGCGGCGACGGCGGACTTCCGGGCGAAGCACACCTGGCTGTCCACCTCCGAGGACTCGCCCTTCGTACGGACCCTCGCGCTGTTCCGTCGCGACGCGCGGGGCGTCGACGTGCTGCGCGGGCGGGTGCTGCGCAGGATCGACGCGGCGGAGGTGACGACCGAGCGGGAACTGGGCACGGCCGAGGAGTTCCACGAGGTCCTCTCCACGGTCTTCCGGCGCCCCGGCGACGACCTGACCCCCGCGGACCGGGCCGCGCTGTGGGAGCGGGTGGACCGCGCCCACACCGGGTGGCTGGCCTCCCGGACCCGGACCGACTGACCCCGGGCGGACGAGCGGCTTCCCGGGGCGGGGCGGAGCGGGCTTGGCGGTCTTGGGCGCGCCGGGCGGGCTTGGCGGGCCGGGCGGGCCGGGCGGCCCGCTGTCGGCGCGGCAGGGCAGACTGGGGGCATGTCCCACTCCCCCCGGCGGGCCTGCCCCGCCTGCGGCCGCGACTGCGCCGTGACGGCCGGCCGGATCGCCCGCCACGACCCGCCGGCCGGCCGTGGGCGCGGCGACCTGGTGTCCTGCCCCGGCTCCCGGGCCCGGGTGGTGCTCGGCGCCTCGGCCCCGACCCTGGACGGCTTCGCCCTCGGGCCGCAGCCGGGCCAACTGCCGCTGTTCTGAGCCCGGACCGGATGCGGGAGCCGCGCGGCTGAGTATCCGTACGGATGTCGGCGCGGGCCGCCCGGCGGCACGATGGCGGGATGTTCCGCAAACCCTGGTACCACCGCCTCGACCTGCCGCAGCCCACCCCCGCCGCGCGGATCCGCGGCAACGCGGTGCTGGCCGCTCTGCTGTTCGTGCCCGCCCTGGTCCTGGCGAAGGTGCTGGTCCTGGCCACGGAGACCGGCGGCCGCTGCCTGGCGCAGGGCGGCTGCCCGCCGTTCCCCGCCGCCGCGTTCCTGGTGCTCACCGCGGCCGCGGCGATCGCGCTGGCCGCCGCGCTGACCGCGCCCCGGCGGATGCGGCGGGCCGCACTGGGCGCCCAGCTGCTGCTGGAGGCGGTGGCGGTGGGGCTCGTCCCGGCGTATCCCTGACGGGCCCGCGCGCACGCCCGTCCACAGGCTGTGGACGGCCCCGCGGGCGGCTCCCGCTAGGAGATCGCCGTCCGCAGGCCGACCACGTCGATCGGCTCGGTCTCGTCGTGCTCGGTCAGGTCGATGACCTGACCCAGCGCGCGCTGCTCGGGCGTGGCCGGCTTGAACTGCGGTCCCGCCGAGGAGCCTTCGGACTCCGCCTTGTGCACGGCGAGGGCCTCGGCGCCGACCACGTCGGCCAGGTCCTCGTTCTGCACGGACTCGATGGCGGCGCGGGCCTGGGCGGTGGTCTTGGTGCCGAAGAAGTCGAAGCCGCCCTCGACGCGCGAGGCGGAGCGGCGCGGGGCCGCGTACGGGGCCACCGTCGCCGCCGGGCGGCGCGCGGGGACCGCCGGCGCGGGAACGCCGCCCGCCGGGCGGGTGTGCGCGCCGGCGTCGGGGGCCTCGGCCTTGCCGGCGTCGGGTGCCGCGGCCGCGGCCGTGCCCTCGGCCGTGCCCGCCGCGGGGCGCGCGCCGGTGCCCGCGGCCGGAGCCGGTACCAGGGCCTTGGCCGCGGTGCCGGCGGCGTTCGCCTCCGCCTTGCGCAGCAGGGCGACCAGCGCCGCGTTGGCCCGCGCGTAGCCGACGGGGGTGGGGGCGCCGCTGCCGGTGCGCTCCTCCGAGACCGCGGGCAGTTCCTTCGCCCCGGCCGCCGGGGCTCCGGCGGCCTCGATGGCGAGCAGCCGGCGCTTTTCCAGGGCGCTGGCGCGCTCGGTCTCGGCGGTCGCGTAGCGGCGCAGCAGCGCGGCGTGCTCGCCCCGCAGGCCCGCCAGTTCGACCCGCTTGGCCCGCAGCTTGGTGTCGAGCTTGGCGCGCAGGACGCGCGCCTCCTCCAGATCGGATTCGAGCTCGGCTATCCGCTCGTCCGTCTTCCACTCGTCCTTGACCCGCTCGCGGGCCAGCTCCGCGACCCGGCGGCCGGCCGCCCGGTCCCAGGAGCGCATGAGTGCGGCGCCACCGACGCCCGCGGCCGCCGCGAGCGCCACGAGCAGCCTCAGCGGCAACGGTTCCGCGAGCAGCCAGGCCGCACCGGCGCTGGCCACGCCGACCCCGGCGACGGCGCACGGCGCGAGAAGACGGTGGAGGGGTTCGGGATTGCGGTGGCGTCCACGGGGCATGGCCTGAAATTTACAGGGCGTGGACCTCGCGCGGGATACCCGCCCGGCAAACTCTTACCGGGCGGTTACCCCACGAATTCCCCTCAATCCCGTAACTGCTACCTCGTCAGAAGGCCCTTGGACTCCAGATAGGCCTTCGCGACGTCCGCCGGCTTCGCCCGCTCCGCGTCCACCTTCCGGTTCAGCTCGACGAGGTCGGCCGTGGTGAGCACCTTGGTGAGGTCGCCGAGGGCGTTGGCGACGTCCGGGGAGCCCGCGTCCTTGGCGTTGACGACCGGCAGGAGGTTGTCGGCGTTCTGGAGCTTCTTGTCGTCCTCCAGCAGGACCAGGCCGTAGCCGTCGAGCGTGGCGTCGGTGGTGGTGGTCAGCACCAGCTGGTCCGCCCCGTCCTTGACGGCCTGCTTGGCCTGCGGGGTGCCGACGCCCTTGGGGTCGATCCCGGAAACCTGGATTCCGTACGTCTTCTCCAACCCCGGTGCGCAGAAGGGACGTACGGAGCATTCGTCACCGGCCGCGATCTTCACCTTCAGCCCGGACTTTCCGAGGTCGGAAAGGGTCTTGAGATTGTTCTTCTGGGCGAATTCCTTCGTCACGGCGAAGGCGTTCTGGTCGACGGCCTCGCCCGCCGGCAGGGCCTTCAGGCCGAGCGGGGCCGCGAGCTTGTCCAGCGCCGCCGCCGTGGCGCTCACGTCGCTGGAGGCGACGGGCTTGTCCTTGGGCGCATCCTTGCCGTTGACCTTGGCGTTGAGGAACTCGGCGAGGGTGGCCGCGTACTCCGGGACCACGTCGATCTCACCCTTCTCCAGGGCGGGTTCGTACAGCTCGCGGTTGGCGACCGTGGTGATCGAGGCTCCGTACCCCTCCTGCCGGAGCAGCTGTGCGTAGAGCTCGGCCAGGACGTTGGACTCGGTGAAGCCGGCCGCGCCGATCACCAGCTTGCCCTTGCCGCCCCCGGCGGGGGCGGCCGCGGAGGAACCGCCGTCCTTGGTCTTCTCCAGGCTGTCGCCGCCACAGGCGGCCAGCGACACGGTCAGGGCCAGGGCGCCCAGGGACGCGCCGAGGACACGCGTGGACTTGCTCATGGAGGTACTCCGTTTCGGGGTGGGGACGGGGATCACGGGATCAGCGGGACGGCGTGCGCAGCAGCAGCCGGTCCACTGCCACCAGTACGCCCTCCACCAGCAGCGCCAGCAGGGCGACCAGCAGGGCCCCCGCCACGACCTGCGCGGTGTTGTACGTGTTGAAGCCGGCGGTGATGATCCGGCCGAGGCCGCCCTGGCCGACCATCGCGGCGATCGTGGCGGTGGCGATGACCTGCACGGCGCCGGAGCGCAGCCCGGTCATCACCAGGCCGCGCGCGAGGGGCAGCTCCACCCGCAGGAACAGCTGGACGCCCGACATGCCCATGCCCCGGGCGGCCTCGACCACCGAGCGGTCCACCCCGCGCATGCCCACGTAGGCGTTGGTCAGCAGCGGCGGCACGGCGAACAGGACGAGGGCGGCGATGGTCGGCAGGTAGCCGGCGTTGCGCAGTGGCGAGACCATGAACAGGGCCAGCACCGCGAAGACGGGGACGGCCCGCCCGATGTTGGAGACGTTGACGGCGAGGGCGCCGCCCTTGCCGAGGTGGCCGAGCCACAGCCCGATGGGCAGGGCCACTGCGCAGGCGATGGCCAGGGCGATCCCGCTGACGTACACGTGCTCCGCGAGCCGGTGCCAGACCCCGCTCTCGCCCGACCAGTTGGCACCGTCCCCCAGCCACTCCCAGGCCCCGCCCAGCGCGCCCACGGCCTCAGGCCCCCTTCGCGGAGCGGGCGGCGGCCCTGGTCCACGGGGTCAGCAGTCGCTGCACCCCGAGCAGCAGCAGGTCGGCGACCAGCGCGAGCAGGACGCACAGCACGGAGGCGGTGAGCACCTGGGCCTTGAAGGAGCTGCTGACGGCGGGGGCGATCAGGTTGCCCAGCCCGCCCTTGCCGACGATGGAGCCGACGGTGGTCAGGGCCACGGTCGAGACGGTGACGATCCGCACCCCGGCGAGCAGCGCGGGCAGCGCCAGCGGCAGTTCGACCTGCCACAGCAGCCGGGCGGGGCCGTAGCCCATCCCGCGCGCGGCCTCCCGTACGTCCTCGGGGACGGCTTCCAGGCCGGCCAGCACGTTGCGCACCAGGATGGTCAGGGAGTACAGCACCAGGCCGGTCACCACCAGGGCGGCCGAGAGCCCGAAGAGCGGCAGCAGCAGCGAGAACATGGCCAGCGAGGGGACCGTGTACAGGAGGGTGGTCAGCCCGAGCACGGGGGCCGCCCAGCGGCGGCCGCGGCGGGCCAGCAGCGCGAGCGGAACGGACACGGCGATGCCGATGAGCACCGAGACGCCCGTGATCCAGACGTGTTCGACGGTGGCGTCGGTGAGTTCCTGGGCGCGGGAACTCACGTAGTCCCAGCAGATCCAGTCGTTGGCCACCAGGCAGCCCTGCCCGGTCACGTCCCCCACCTCCCTTCACCGCACGAACAACATTTCGGATGTACGACCACGAGCGACCATAACCCCCGGGGCGGGCGATGGCCGGATTCCTTCGCACAGGGGCAACATGCCCTTCACACATCCCGGCTCCGGGTGCGGGAGGATGGCCGGGTGATCCGATTCGAGCATGTGACCAAGCGTTACCCCGATGGGACGACGGCCGTGGAGGACCTGTCCTTCGAGGTCGCGGAGGGCGAACTGGTCACGCTGGTGGGCCCGTCCGGATGCGGCAAGACGACCACGATGAAGATGGTCAACCGGCTGATCGAGCCCACCTCGGGCCGGATCCTCCTCGACGGCGAGGACATCGCCGCCGCGGACCCCGTCGCGCTGCGCCGCCGGATCGGCTACGTCATCCAGCAGGTCGGGCTCTTCCCCCACAAGACGGTGCTGGAGAACACGGCGACCGTCCCCCGGCTGATCGGCACCCCGAAGGCGCGGGCCCGCGCGCGGGCGGCCGAGCTGCTCGAACTGGTGGGACTGGATCCGGCCGTCTACGGGGGCCGCTACCCGGAGCAGCTGTCGGGCGGCCAGCGCCAGCGCGTCGGCGTGGCCCGCGCGCTGGCCGCGGATCCGCCGGTGCTGCTGATGGACGAGCCCTTCGGGGCGGTGGACCCGGTGGTCCGCGAGCGGCTCCAGAACGAGTTCCTGACCCTGCAGAGGACGGTCCGCAAGACGATCCTGCTGGTCACCCACGACCTGGAGGAGGCCGTCCGGCTCGGCGACCGGATCGCCGTCTACGGCCACGGGACCATCGAGCAGTTCGCCCGGCCCGCCGAGGTGCTCGCCTCGCCGGCCAACGGGTACGTCGCCTCCTTCGTCGGCGCGGACCGCGGCCTCAAGCGCCTGGCGGTCACCCACGTCGAGCCGGCCGACCTGACCCCGCCGGACGGCCCGGCACCGGCCGCGGCGGTGGCCCTGGGGGCCTCGCTGCGCGAGGCGTTGGCGGCCCTGCTCCAGGAGGACTCGGGGCGGATCGGGGTCACCGATCCGGACACGGGCGCGCTGGCCGGCGTACTGACTCCGGAGGGCGTCCACCGGGCGCTGCGCCGCGCCGACCTGCAAGGGGCGCGCGAGGCGTAGGAAAACGAAAAGGGCCCGACCGGAGCCGGGCCCTGCACCTGTCCCCCGGGGATCAGGCCTGCATACGACCGCTCATCCACACCAGCATCGGCGGGATCTCCCGGCGCCACGTGTTGAAGTTGTGGCCACCGCTGTCGAGGATGATCGAGGAGACCCGGTCCGGGCCCTTGACCAGCTTGATGAACTTCTTGGTGTCGTTCAGGTTGTCCTCGCCCTTCTCGCTGGTGGTGACGAGGAAGGACGTACCGGTCGGCTTCTTCTTGTCCAGGCTGTACAGCACGTCCGCGCGCTTCTTCAGCTTGTCGTCCCCGTGGAACAGGTCACCGGTCGTCGCGTCGTCGGCGGCCTTGTAGTACGCGGACAGACCCACGGCGGCGCCGAAGGTCTGCGGGTGCTGCGCGGCGATCTTCAGGGCGCAGTAGCCGCCCGTGGAGTTCCCGATGAAGCCCATGTTCTGCGGCTTCTTGCCGACCCGGAAGGTCCCCTGGATGGCCTGCGGCAGGTCCTGCGCGAAGAAGGTCTCGGTCTGCGGACCGCCCGGGATGTCCACGCACTCGGTGTCGCGCGGCGGCGCGATGGTCGGCCGGAGCATGACAAGGATCATCGGCTTCATCTTGCCCTGCTTGGCCTGCTTGAAGGCCGTCATGGGGTAGTTCAGCCCTTTGATCAGGTTCTCGGCGGTACCCGGGTACCCCGTCAGGACGATCGACGCGGGGAAGTTCTGCTCCTTGTAGTGCGGCTGGAAGTACTCCGGCGGCAGCCACACGTAGCCCGGGCTCGTTATCTTGGACTTCTGCCCGGTTATGGCGACCTTCAGGATCTGGCCACCGACCTGCGGCTTGCCCCCGCCGGGCACGTCGAGCTTCTGCTTGTCGATGACCTTGATGTCCTTGCTGCTCATCGAGTGGTCGACGACTTTGCCGATGGACGTCTCCTGACCGAACAGGTCGGCCCAGGAACCGTAGAAGAGGAACGACTTGTTGGCCGCGAGACCGACTGCGGAGAACAGTGCGAGCTGGGTCGCGAGCAGGAGGCCGATCCGGCCGGAGACCGAGCGCCAGGAGCGGCCGGAGAGCTTCGGCCAGAACCAGACCGTCACCCCGAACAGCAGCACACCGGCGATGATGGCCAGGACCAGAACCGTATTACTGGTGAGACCCATGAGCAGTCAGTCGACTTTCTGATGGCAGGACTAGATTTTTCCGACGGAAGAGTGAACCCGCTCCTCCTCGATGTCGTCCTAGTGGACGCACCACACACCGGAGGCTGTCGCGGCCTTCGGCCACATGATCTCTCGCGGAGCAACGGGAAGCGATGTCTAGCAGGATAGATGGCGATAAGTCCGGACAGGTTCCGAAGCGGGTCAGCCGAATCCTCCGAGGCCCACGACCGGAGGCCGTCCCCGGCCTCGTAGGCACATCCGTCATGATCGTCGGTCTGCTGGACATCGCCGCGGGCGTCTTCCCGCGGTTCCGTCACAGCCGGATCCACGCGGTCACCGAAGTACTGCCCGGTTCCGTGGGCCCCTTCGCCGCCGCGCTGGCCATCAGCGCCGGTGTCCTCATCCTGCTGCTCGCGCACGGCCTCAAGCGCCGCAAGCGCCGGGCCTGGCGGGCCGCCGTCATCCTGCTGCCCGCCGGCGCCGTGGCGCAGTTCGCGTACCGCCACTCCGTCATCGGCGTGGTCATCTCGGCGGTGCTCCTCGCGCTGCTGGTGCGCCACCAGGGTGAATTCAAGGCCCTGCCGGACCCGCGCAGCCGCTGGAAGGCGCTCGCGAACTTCGTGCTGATGAGCGCCGGCTCCATCGGGCTCGGCCTGGTGATCGTCAACGTCCACCCGGGCAAGGTCGTCGGCCACCCGAGCCTGTACGAGCAGATCACCCACGTCGTCTACGGCCTCTTCGGCTTCGAGGGCCCCGTCGACTACGCCGGCCGGGTCTCCTGGACCGTCGGCTACTCCCTCGGCGCCCTCGGCATGCTGACCGCCGTCACCACGATCTACCTGGCCTTCCGCCCCGAGCACCCGGCCGCCCGGCTCACCGTCGACGACGAGGCGAAGCTGCGCGAGCTGCTCGCCAAGCACGGTGGCCGCGACTCCCTCGGCCACTTCGCGCTCCGCCGCGACAAGGCCGTCGTCTTCTCCCCCAGCGGCAAGGCGGCCGTCACCTACCGCGTCGTCTCCGGCGTGATGCTCGCCTCCGGCGACCCGATCGGTGACGTCGAGGCCTGGCCCGGCGCCATCGAGCGCTTCATGGAGGAGGCCAAGGCCCACTCCTGGACCCCCGCCGTCGTGGGCTGCAGCGAGACCGGCGGCGAGGTCTGGACCCGCGAGACCGGGCTGGACGCCCTGGAACTCGGTGACGAGGCGATCGTCGACGTCAAAGACTTCTCCCTCTCCGGACGCCCCATGCGCAACGTCCGCCAGATGGTGAAGCGCATCGAGCGCAACGGCTACACCACCCAGGTCCGCCGCGTCAGCGAGCTGACCGAGGAGGAGCTGGTGCGGGTACGGGGCGCCGCCGCCGCCTGGCGCGGCACCGACACCGAGCGCGGTTTCTCCATGGCGCTGGGCCGGGTCGGCGAGGAGGGCGACGGCGACTGCTTCATCGCCACCGCCCACCGCGTCGAGGAGGGCGACACCAGCCCGTTCGGCGACCTCAAGGCCGTCCTGCACTTCGTCCCGTGGGGCAAGGACGGCATGTCGCTGGAGCTGATGCGCCGCGACCGCGCCGCCGACCCCGGCATGAACGAGCTGCTCATCGTGGCCTCCCTGGAGGCGTGCCCGTCGCTCGGCATCGAGCAGGTCTCGCTGAACTTCGCGATGTTCCGCTCGGCGCTGGCCCGCGGCGAGAAGATCGGCGCCGGCCCGGTACTGCGGATGTGGCGCGGCCTGCTGGTCTTCCTGTCGCGCTGGTTCCAGATCGAGTCGCTGTACAAGTTCAACGCGAAGTTCCGCCCCCGCTGGGAGCCGCGCTTCATGGTCTACCGCCAGACCCGTGACCTGCCCCGCATCGGCTTCGCCGTGATGCAGGCCGAGGGCTTCGTGACGCTGGCCCTGCCGCGCCTGTTCGCCGGCCGCCGCGGCCCCAAGCCGGTCCGCACCTGCGCCCACGACCACGCGACGGTCCCGGCCCAGAAGGAACGCGAGGTCCAGGCGGCCTGACCGCCACCGATGGGGCCGGCCCTGCCATGGCGCAGCGTCGGCCCCATCGCCATGTCCCCCCGTTCCCGGCCCCGCCGACGCCCGAGGAGGCCCGCGGCGCGGAACCCCCACCCCCCAGCCCCGCCGGCGCTTGAAGCGCGGGGGTCCGGCGCGGAACCCCCACCCTCCAGCCCCGCCGGCGTTCGAGGCGCGGGGGTCCGGGGGCGGAACCCCCACCCCCCAGCCCCGCCGGCGTTTGAGGCGCGGGGGCCGGGCGCGGAACCCCCACCCCCCAGCCCCGCCCGCGCTTGAAGCGCGGGGCCCGGGGGCGGAGCCCCCACCCTCCAGCCCCGCCGGCGTTTGAGGCGCGGGGGTCCGGGGGCGGAGCCCCCGAAAGGGGTCCGGGGCGCAGCCCCGGGGAACGGCGGAAGGGCGGGGCGGGGAGCGGCCCGCGCAGCACCACCCCCACCGCACCGCCCGGCCAGGGCAAGGGCGGGGGCCCTACCCTGGGACCATGAACACCAACCGCGGGCCCGCCTCCAGGGGCCTGGTGACAGGGCTGCCCGACTGGGACCGCTGCGGGGTCATGGGCGTCGTCAACGTCACCCCCGACTCCTTCTCCGACGGGGGCCGCTGGTTCGACACCACCGCCGCCGTCAAGCGCGGCCTCGACCTCGTCGCCCAGGGCGCCGACCTCGTCGACGTCGGCGGCGAGTCCACCCGCCCCGGCGCCTCCCGCGTCGACGCCGACGAGGAACTGCGCCGCGTCGTCCCCGTCGTCCGCGGCCTGGCCTCCGAGGGCGTGACCGTCTCCGTCGACACCATGCGCGCGGCCGTCGCCGCCCAAGCGGTCGCGGCCGGTGCCACCCTGGTCAACGACGTCAGCGGCGGCCTCGCCGACCCCGGCATGATCCCGGCGGTCGCCGCCGCCGAGGTGCCGTTCGTCGTCATGCACTGGCGCGGGTTCAGCGACGGCATGAACAGCCTCGCCGTCTACGAGGACGTCCTCGGCGAGGTCACCGCCGAGCTCCGGACCCGCATCGACGCCGTCGTCGCCGGCGGCATCGCCCCCGAGCGGCTGGTGGTCGACCCCGGCCTCGGCTTCGCGAAGAACGCCGAGCACGACCTGGCCCTGGTCGCCCACCTCCGCGAGCTGCGCGAGCTCGGCTTCCCGCTGCTGGTCGCCGCCTCGCGGAAGCGTTTCCTCGGCCGCGTCCTGGCGGGTGGGGCCGACGCCGCCCCGCCGCCCGCCCGCGAGCGGGACGCCGCCACCGCCGCCGTCTCGGCCATCGCCGCCCACCAGGGCGCCTGGGCCGTCCGGGTGCACGAGGTACGGGCGACCGCCGACGCGGTTCGGGTGGCCCGCGCCGTGGAAGGGGCACTGTGACCCACCGGAGGAACGGGGAAGGGGCACGGTGAGCCGTACCGACATCGAAGCCGTCGAAGAGGTCAACGCGGCCTTCTACGAGGCCATGGAGCAGGGGGACTTCGACGCACTGTCGGCGCTCTGGCTCGAAGACGAGATCTCCTGCGTGCACCCGGGATGGCCGGTGCTCTCCGGGCGGGGCGAGGTGCTGCGCTCGTACGCGCTGATCATGTCCCACACGGAGTACATCCAGTTCTTCCTCACCGACACCAAGGTGGCCCTCATAGGCGACACCGCCCTGGTCACGTGCACCGAGAACATCCTCAGCGGCGGCCCGTCCGGGGAGGCCGGGGAACTGGGTCCGCTGGTCGGCCAGCTGGTCGTCGCCACGAATGTGTTCCGACGCACACCGGAGGGCTGGCGGCTCTGGTCCCACCACGGTTCTCCGGTCCTCACGGACTCCGATGACGAGGAGGAAGAGGGCACCGACTGACCCCAACGGCGGGGACGGAGGTTCGTCGCAGGTAAATTCGAAGGCGGACGACGCCGACCGCACTCGGCGTAGGCCCATGGACCCGGGGAGCCCCGGGACCGGAAGCACCTACGAAAGCAGGAGTGATTCGCGTGGATCGTGTCGCACTGCGCGGCCTCAAGGCTCGCGGGCACCACGGCGTCTTCCCCCGGGAGCGCGAAGAGGGCCAGACCTTCATCGTCGACCTCGTACTGCACCTCGACACCCGCCCCGCGGCCGCCGGGGACGACCTGGCCAAGACCGTGCACTACGGGGTCGTGGCCGAGGAGGTCGTCGACGTGGTCCGGGGAGAGCCGGTCGACCTGATCGAGACCCTCGCCGAGCGGATCGCCCAGCAGTGCCTCAAGCACGAAGCGGTGGCACAGGTGGAGGTCGTCGTCCACAAGCCGGACGCACCCATCACCGTCCCCTTCGACGACGTGACCATCACGATCACCCGGAGCCGCGCATGAACAACGGCCTGAACGCCCAGAGCGACCCCACCGTCCAGCCGGTACCCGCCTCCGTCGTAGAGGCGGTCGACGCGGCGGACACGACCCTGTCCAACCCCAAATGGGCCGTCGTCGCGCTCGGGTCGAACCTCGGCAACCGCCTGGACACCCTCCAGGGCGCCGTCGACGCCCTCGGCGACACCCCGGGCCTGCGGGTCAAGGCGGTCTCCCCCGTCTACGAGACCGAGCCGTGGGGCGTCGAGCCCGGCTCGCAGCCCTCGTACCTCAACGCCGTCGTCGCGGTGAAGACCACCCTGCCGCCCTCCTCGCTCCTGGAGCGGGCCCACGCCATCGAGGAGGCCTACGACCGCGTCCGCGAGGAGCGCTGGGGGCCCCGCACGATCGACGTGGACATCGTGGCCTACGCCGACGTGGTCTCCGACGACCCCGTCCTGACCCTGCCGCACCCGCGCGCCCACCTGCGCGCCTTCGTCCTGGCCCCGTGGCACGACATCGAGCCCGAGGCCCAGCTCCCCGGCCACGGCCCCGTGGCCGCCCTGCTGGCCGAAATCGGCCCGAGCGGCCTCACGCCGCGCCCCGACCTGGAACTCCGCCTCCCGGAGTAGTCGTTAGTAGCCTGTTCAGGGCCATGGGGGCCAGTCGCCGAGAGTGGGGAACGGGCAAGTGAAGCAACTGAGGCCGGCGGTCCTGGCGGGGATCTTCGTGATCGCCGGGGTGCTGTCCTGGGCGGGCGCACGGCTGTGGAACGCCTACGGGACCCTGCCGGGCGTCCCACTGGCCGCGCCGATCGTCCTGGCGGTGATCGCCGTCGTCCTGTTCGCGACGGCCCTGTCGATGCGGGCCCGGCTGAAGGCCCAGCGCGAGCGCCGGCCGGGGGCCAAGGGCGTGGAGCCGCTGATGGCGGCCCGCGCGGTGGTCTTCGGCCAGGCCAGCGCCCTGGTCGCGGCCCTCGTGGCCGGCATGTACGGCGGGGTCGGCGTCTTCCTGCTGACCGACTCCCTCGACGTGCCCGCCCGCCGCGACCAGGCCTGGTACGCGGGCGGCTGCGTCCTCGCGGGCGCGGCCGTGATCGCGGCCGCCCTCTTCCTGGAACACGTCCTGAAGCTCCCCGAGGACGACGACCCGGGCAAGGCCCCCGCGACCGCCTGAACGGCCGCTCAGTACGGCGTCAGCCGCTCCCAGAGCGGCGGCTCCAGCGCACCCAGGTCCTCCCACACGCAGAACTGCTGCAGGTCGGCGAGGAAGCCGTCGTGCACGAAGAGCATCGCTTCGCCCAGGTAGGACCCCTCCCCGTCCGTCAGGGAGCCCGACGCCACGGGCCGGCCGTCCGCCGCTCGCGGGGCGGGCGCCACCCGCTCCGCGTCCACGGACAGGTACACGCACGGAGCGGGACTCAGCGAGCCATGATGAGGCTCATCGCCTCGTTGCGCGTCGCGGGGTCGCGGAGCTGGCCGCGGACCGCCGAGGTGATGGTCTTGGCGCCGGGCTTGCGCACGCCGCGCATGGTCATGCACATGTGCTCGCACTCGATGACCACGATGCAGCCGCGCGGGTCCAGGATCTCCATCAGGGAGTCGGCGATCTGCGTGGTCAGCCGCTCCTGGACCTGGGGGCGGCGGGCGAAGACGTCCACCAGGCGGGCCAGCTTGGACAGGCCGGTGATCTTGCCGTCCGTGGACGGGATGTACCCCACGTGCGCCACGCCGTGGAACGGGACAAGATGATGTTCACACGAACTCATGACCTCGATGTCCTTCACCAGGACCATCTCGTCGTGGCCGAGGTCGAACGTCGTCGTCAGGACCTCTTCGGGCTTCTGGTACAGGCCGGCGAATATCTCCTTGTACGCCCGCGCCACCCGCGCCGGGGTCTCCAGGAGGCCCTCGCGGTCCGGGTCCTCGCCGACCGCGATCAGGAGCTCTCGGACGGCCGCCTCGGCGCGCTTCTCGTCGAACTCGCCGATCGTGCCCTCGCCACCGGTCAGGGTCACTGGGTCGGTCATCTCATCCTCGTTCCTGTCCGCACACGCGGGGGTCGTACAAATGTGCCGCGCCCCCCAGGCTAGAACCTGGGGGGCGCGGCTTCCATTCCGGGTGGGTCAGGCCTCGGGGCGGTCCTCCGGGGCCACCTCGATGCCCTTCTCCGTCGACACCGGCGACGCGGCGGAAGCCGAGGTGCCGTTGGCGGAGTTCGTCAGCTGGAGCTCCTTGGGAGAGAGCACCGGCGGACGGGTGGAAGGAGTGCGGCGGGAGGAGCCGGTCCACGCGGGACGGGCCGGACGCTTCACGATCGTGGAGAAGATCTCGGCGATCTGCTCCTTGTTCAGCGTCTCCTTCTCCAGCAGCGCGAGGACCAGGTTGTCCAGGACGTCCCGGTTCTCGACCAGGATCTCCCAGGCCTCGTTGTGCGCGGTCTCGATGAGCTTCTTGACCTCTTCGTCGACCAGCGCCGCGACCTCTTCCGAGTAGTCCCGCGGGTGCGACATCTCGCGGCCCAGGAACGGCTCGGTGTTGTCGCCGCCGAACTTGATCGCACCGAGACGCTCGGTCATGCCGTACTGCGTGACCATGGCCCGCGCCGTGGCGGTGGCCTTCTCGATGTCGTTCGCCGCGCCCGTGGTCGGGTCGTGGAAGACCAGCTCCTCGGCCGCGCGCCCGCCCAGCATGTACGCCAGCTGGTCGAGCATCTCGTTGCGCGTGGTCGAGTACTTGTCCTCGTCGGGCAGGACCATGGTGTAACCCAGGGCCCGGCCGCGGGACAGGATCGTGATCTTGTGGACCGGGTCGGAGTTCGGGGAGGCCGCCGCGACCAGGGCGTGTCCGCCCTCGTGGTACGCGGTGATCTTCTTTTCCTTGTCCGACATGATCCGGGTCCGCTTCTGCGGGCCCGCCACGACGCGGTCGATCGCCTCGTCCAGCATGTGGTTGTCGATCAGCTTCATGTCCGAGCGGGCGGTCAGCAGGGCCGCCTCGTTCAGGACGTTGGAGAGATCGGCACCGGTGAAGCCGGGGGTGCGGCGGGCGACGGCCGAGAGGTCGACGTCCGGAGCGACCGGCTTGCCCTTCTGGTGGACCTTGAGGATCTCCAGACGGCCCTGCATGTCGGGCCGGTCGACCGCGATCTGCCGGTCGAAGCGGCCCGGGCGCAGCAGCGCCGGGTCGAGGATGTCGGGCCGGTTCGTGGCGGCGATCAGGATGACGCCGCCCTTCACGTCGAAGCCGTCCATCTCGACGAGCAGCTGGTTGAGGGTCTGCTCGCGCTCGTCGTGACCGCCGCCCAGACCCGCACCGCGGTGCCGGCCGACGGCGTCGATCTCGTCGACGAAGACGATCGCCGGAGCGTTGGCCTTGGCCTGTTCGAACAGGTCGCGGACACGCGAGGCACCGACACCGACGAACATCTCGACGAAGTCGGAACCGGAGATCGAGTAGAACGGGACGCCCGCCTCGCCCGCGACGGCACGCGCGAGCAGGGTCTTGCCGGTGCCGGGCGGGCCGTAGAGCAGCACGCCCTTGGGGATCTTGGCGCCGACCGCCTGGAACTTCGCCGGCTCCTGGAGGAACTCCTTGATCTCGTGGAGTTCCTCGACGGCCTCGTCCGAGCCCGCGACGTCCGCGAACGTCGTCTTCGGGGTGTCCTTGGTGATGAGCTTGGCCTTGGACTTCCCGAAGTTCATGACCCGGGAGCCGCCGCCCTGCATCTGGTTCATCAGGAACAGGAAGACGACGACGATGAGGACGAAGGGCAGGAGCGAGAGCAGCACGCTCAGGAACGGGCTGGTCTTGTCCGGGGTGACGGAGTATCCGTCAGGGATCTGACCGGCTTCGTACTTGGTCTGGAGGTTCTGGGCGAGCTGGACGCCCTGATCCCCGATGTAGTTGGCCTGGAACTTGGTGCCGTCGTTGTTGCCGAGCTTCTGGCCCTTTTTCAGCTCGATCTTGATCATCTGGCTGTCACCGGTGGTCAGCTTGGCGCTTTCCACCTGGCCACTGTTGATCGCCTTGATGACCTCGCTGGTCTCCACCGACTTGTAGCCGCCGCCGGAGCCGACGACGTTCATCAACACGACCACGGCGAGGACGGCCAGCACGATCCACATGACCGGCCCACGGAAGTATCGCTTCACGTCCATCCATACGGGGCGCCAGGCACCCCGTCCCTCCTGCCCGTAGGTAAATGCAGCTGTGAGTAAAGACTGTTCTTCGGAATGTACCCCTGTATTGTCACCCGCGGCCTCGTGGGACGGCTGACAGACCCGCTCTCCCCCGCTCAACGCAGGGAACCGCCCCCAGGTTCCCCCGGGGGGCGCAAGCGGCGGGGACGGCCGACGTTACCGCCGGCCGGGGGGTTCAGCCGCCGTAGACGTGCGGGGCGAGCGTGCCGACGAACGGCAGGTTGCGGTACTTCTCCGCGTAGTCGAGGCCGTAGCCCACGACGAACTCGTTCGGGATGTCGAAGCCGACCCACTTCACGTCGATCGCGACCTTCGCGGCCTCGGGCTTGCGCAGCAGCGTGACGACCTCCAGGGAGGCCGGCTGGCGGGAGCCCAGGTTCGACAGCAGCCAGGACAGGGTCAGGCCCGAGTCGATGATGTCCTCGACGATCAGGACGTGCTTGTCCTTGATGTCGGTGTCCAGGTCCTTGAGGATCCGGACGACGCCCGAGGACTGGGTCCCGGCGCCGTAGGAGGACACCGCCATCCAGTCCATGGTGAGCGGGGTGGACAAGGCGCGCGCCAGGTCCGCCATCACCATCACGGCGCCCTTGAGCACACCGACGATGAGCAGGTCCTTGCCCGCGTACTCCGCGTCGATCTTCGCGGCCAGCTCGGCCAGCTTCGCGTCGATCTCTTCCTTGGTGATGAGCACCGACTGGAGGTCGCTGCCCATGTCCTTCTCGTCCACCCGCATCACTTTCGTTGTCGGCCGGGGCTCCGGGGGGTACCCCCCGGAGGACTCAGCCGTGTTTCAGCACCAATCAGCCCTGCCGGATGACAAGTCTGCCACCCTGCCGCTGGGCCTCGACGCGGCCGGGCAGATTGATGGCGCCCTGGCCCCGCCATCCGGTGATGAGGCGGTCGACTTCCTCGATGTGGCGGGCGAAGAGGGAACCCGCGGGGGATCCGGCCGCGACCACGGCCCTGCGCAGCACCCGGCGGCGGACGGCCGGGGGCAGGGCGTACAGCTTGGCGCACTCCAGGCGGCCGTCCTCGTCGCGCACTCCGGCCTCCGCGTCGGCGGCCCAGGCGTCGAGGGCGTCGGCGTCGTCCCGGGAGAGCTGGGCGGTGCGCGCGAGCGCTTCGACGACCCCCTTGCCGAGCGCCTTCTCCAGGGCGGGCAGGCCCTCGTGGCGCAGCCGGGAGCGGGTGTAGGCCGGGTCGATGTTGTGCGGGTCGTCCCAGACGGGGAGGGACTGGACCATGCACGCCTTGCGGGCGGTCTGCCGGTCGATCTGCAGGAAGGGGCGGCGGTAGCGGTGGGTGCGGCCGGGGCCTCCGGACACTTCGGCCATGCCGGAGAGCGAGCGGATGCCGGAGCCGCGGGCGAGGCCCAGCAGGACGGTTTCCGCCTGGTCGTCACGGGTGTGTCCGAGCAGCACGGCGGCGGCGCCCAGCCTGTCGGCGGCCTCGTCGAGGGCCGCGTAGCGGGCGTCGCGGGCGGCGGCCTCGGGTCCGCCGTCGCGGCCGACGCGCACGGCGACGGACTCCACCGGGTCGAGGCGGAGCGCGGTCATGCGGGTGACGACCTCCGCGGCGCGCAGGTCGGAGCCGGCCTGGAGGCCGTGGTCGACGGTGATGCCGCCGGCCCGGATGCCGAGCTTGGGTGCTTCGAAGGCGAGGGCGGAGGCGAGTGCCATGGAGTCGGCGCCGCCGGAGCAGGCGACGAGGACCAGCGGCGGGGTGCCGGCGGCGGGGCGGGGGCGGCTCCGGGGCGCCGGGGCGCCGGGGAGACGGGTGAGGTCGGTCAGGTCGGTGAGGTCGGTGAGGACGTCGTGGAGTACGCGGCGGACCGCCAGGCGTATCGCCGCGACCGCAGGATGGGGACCCATGTCCGGTGCCCTTCGTGGAGTTCGGATGCTCGGAGGGTGAGGGTGTCGCGCGGGGGGAGCCGTTCGTCACTCAGAGTGCGTTGATGGTGACAGAAACGGGGCGTTCCCCGAGCATCGCACGCCCTTCCACGGCCCACGGTCCCTCGGAAGGGTGACGCTGCTTCCCCCAGTGAGACATGTTTACGCCCCCCGCGTCACCTTTCTTCGCTTCCTGCGCTCCCCCTGCCGTGGACGCGCGCCACCCAGTCCGCGGGCCGGGCGATCTCGGCCTTGGTGGGCAGGGTGTTCGGCGAGGTCCAGACGCGGTTGAAGCCGTCCATGCCGACCTGGCCGACGACGGCGCGTACGAAGCGCTCGCCGTCGCGGTACTGGCGGAGCTTGGCGTCGAGGCCCAGCAGCTTGCGCAGGGCGGCGTCGAGGCGGCCCGCGCCGGCGGCGCGGCGCTGCTGGAACTTCTCCCGGATCTCGGCGACGGAGGGGACGACGTCGGGGCCGACCCCGTCCATCACGAAGTCGGCGTGTCCCTCCAGCAGGGACATCACGGCGGTGAGGCGGCTGAGGACCTCGCGCTGCTCGGGGGTCTGGACGAGCTCGACGAGCGAGCGGCCCTCGTCCCCGCGTTCCCCCTCGGGGCGGGCGCCGGAGAAGGACTGGACGGCCTCGCGGAGCCGTTCCAGGATGGTCGACGGGTCCATCTCGGTGGCGCCGAGGAACGTCTGGATTTCGCCCTCCAGGTGGGCGCGCAGCCACGGCACTGCGGTGAACTGGGTGCGGTGCGTCTCCTCGTGCAGGCAGACCCAGAGCCGGAAGTCGTGCGGGGCCACCTCCAGCTCGCGCTCCACGTGCACGATGTTGGGCGCCACGAGGAGCAGCCGGCCGCCCGTGGGGCCGGCGCCGGGCAGTTCGGGCGCGCCGGGGGCGAAGGTCTCGTACTGGCCGAGGACGCGGGAGGCCAGGAAGCTCAGCAGCACGCCCAGCTCGACGCCGGTGACCTTGCCGCCGACCGCGCCCAGGACGGCGCCGCCGGGGGCGCCGGCGCGGCGGTCCTGCATCTTGCCGAGCAGCGGGCCCAGCAGTTCGCGGAAGCCGGCGACGTTGGCCTTGACCCAGCCGGCCCGGTCGACGACGAGGACGGGGGTGTCGGGGAGGGTGAGGCCTTCGGGCATCATCCGGGTGAACGCGCGCACGTGCTCCTCGGAGGTCCGGGCGTGCCGGCGGAGTTCCGCCACCACGGCCCGCGCCTCGTCGCGGGTGACTTCGGGACCCGGCCGCACGAGCCGGGTCGCGGTCGCCACCGCGAGGTTCCAGTCGACCATCTCGGCACCACCGATGCTCGTCATGCGTCAACCGTACGTGGACCGGCGCCCGTAGGGACCCCCTTACGAGGTGGTGGCGACGGCGGCCGCGAGCTTGTCCAGGCCCTTCTCGGCGGCGGAGCCGTCCGCGGCGCCCGCCGTCAGGAAGGCGAAGGCGAGCAGCCGCCCGGAGGGGTCCACGACGGTTCCGGCGAGGGAGTTGACCCCGGTGAGGGTGCCGGTCTTGGCGCGGAGCAGGCCGGCGGCCGGGGAGGTGCCGGCGTTGCGGGCGCGCAGGGTGCCGGTGAAGCCGGCGACGGGCAGCCCGGTGAGGACCGGCCGCAGCTCGGGGTGGCGCGGGTCGGCGGCGGCGGCGAGGAGGCCCGTCAGGAGGCGGGTGGTGACCTTGTCGGCCCGGTTCAGGCCGCTGCCGTCGGCGAAGCGGGAGCCCGTGAGGTCGACGCCGAGGGAGGCGAGCTTGTCGGAGACGGCCTTCTCTGCGCCCTCGAAGCCGGGGTTCTGGCCGGTGGCGAGGGCGGTCTGGCGGGCGAGGGCCTCGGCGATGTCGTTGTCGCTGTTGGTCAGCATCCGCTCGACGAGCCCGGCGAGCGGGGTGGAGAGGGTGGTGGCCATCGGCTGGGCCCCGGTGGGGGGCTTGCCGCGGGCGGGGTCGCCGTTCACCGTGATGCCGCGGTCGCGCAGCAGGGCGGCGAAGGCGCGGGCGGTGTCCTTGGCGGGGTCCTCGGAGCGGGTGACGGGTCCGGAGGTGGAGTCGTCGGGGCGGCCCTCGTCGGCCATCAGGGCGGTGACGGGGGCGATGTTGTCGTTGGGGCCGATCGGGTGGCGGGCGGGGCCGGTGTAGAGCGAGTCGTCGTAGGCGAGGGTGACGGAGGCGGTGCCGGCTGCCTTGAGGGCCTGGGCGGTGTCGGCGGCGAGGGCGACCAGGCTGCCGCCGGATCCGGCGGGGCTCTTCTTCTTGGCGGTGAGGGAGGGGTCGCCGCCGCCGACCAGGACGATCTGGCCGGGGCCCGCTCCGGGCGTCACGGTGGTCCGGATCCGGTGTTCGGGGCCGAGGGCGGCCAGCGCCGCGCTCGCGGTGGCGATCTTGACGGTGGAGGCGGGGGTCATGGCCTCACCGGAGCCGGACTCGAAGAGCACCCGTCCGGTGGCCGTGTCGACGACGCTGGCGCCCCGGACGTTCCCGAGGGCGGGGTCGGCGAGCAGGGGCGCGAGCACCCCGGCGAGCGCGTCCGGCGCCGCGCCCACGGCGTTCGCGGGGCGCGGTCCGATGCCCGCGAGCACCCCGGGGGCGCTCGGCGCGGCCTGGGGCAGGCCTCCGGCCGCGTGATCTGCGCCACCCAAGTGGATCCAGGAGGCGGCCCTGTCCCGCTCGGCCTTACGCTGGCCGGAGTCCCAGGGACCGGTGGTGGCCACCGCCGCCGCCGCGAGGGCGAGGCCGGCCACGGCCGACCCCGCGATGAGCTGCCACGTCCTGACCAATGGCACCTCGGACCAGCCCCTTTCGCGATCACACATATGCGTGAGGGACACTTAACCACTGCGTCTTGCCGCGAGCATGGCACCCCACCCGGCAGGGCTGGGCCGGACGCGCGCGCATTTGATTCAAATGCCGTCTCGAAGCAATCGGGCTTCGGCACAGGGCCGGAGCTGATCATGGAGGAGCAGGACGTGGAGTTCGACGTCACCATCGAGATCCCCAAGGGTTCGCGGAACAAGTACGAGGTGGACCACGAGACCGGCCGGATCCGTCTGGACCGTCGCCTCTTCACCTCGACCAGCTACCCGGCGGACTACGGCTTCGTCGAGAACACCCTCGGCGAGGACGGCGACCCGCTGGACGCGCTGGTCATCCTCGACGAGCCGACCTTCCCGGGCTGCCTGATCAAGTGCCGCGCGATCGGCATGTTCAACATGACCGACGAGGCGGGCGGCGACGCCAAGCTGCTCTGCGTGCCGGCCTCGGACCCGCGTGTCGAGCACCTGCGCGACATCCACCACGTCTCCGAGTTCGACCGCCTGGAGATCCAGCACTTCTTCGAGGTCTACAAGGACCTGGAGCCCGGCAAGTCCGTCGAGGGCGCCAACTGGGTCGGCCGCGCCGAGGCCGAGGCCGAGATCGAGGCCTCGTTCAAGCGCCTGGAGGCGCAGGGCGGCCACCACTGAGCTCCGCTCGGTGACCCGGGCCGGGGGGCTTCCCCCTGAGCCCGCAGACGCTCGCGGCGGGCGGTACCCCACACCGGGGTGCCGCCCGCCGCGGCGTTTGCCCGCCCGGCCCCCCGGGCAACCGCTGGTTTCGCGACGGATGAAACGATTCCGCATACTGATACCGCCGTGTGATCAAGGGTGGGAGGATGCGTGGCGGAGGCCGAAGGGCCCGGTCCCGAGGACCGGAAGCCGAAGTCCGACGAGGCGCGCAGCGCCTTCACCCCGCCCCCCGGGACGGCTCCGGAGGTGCCGGCCGACGACCAGCCGACCTCCGAGTTCGCCGTCCCCGACGGCATGGCGGCGCCGTCCGCCGAGGCGGAGGAGGGCTCCGCCTTCGCCGCTCCGGCCACCTACAGCGCCCAGCACTCCCCGCCCGCCTACACCCCCGGTCCGGGCTTCCCGGTCTCCCGGATGACGGAGTCCCCCTGGCAGGACCGGATGCGCACGATGCTGCGCATGCCGGTGGACGTGCGCCCGGTGCCCGAGCCGGCCCAGAAGCAGCCCGAGTCGGGCCCCGCCGTGGGCCGCGTGCTCGACCTCACCCTGCGCATCGGCGAGCTGCTGCTCGCGGGCGGCGAGGGCGCCGAGGACGTGGAGGCCGCGATGTTCGCCGTGGCCCGCTCCTACGGGCTGGACCGCTGCGAGCCCACCGTCACCTTCACGATGCTGTCGATCACCTACCACCCCTCCCTGGTGGGCAACCCGGTCTCGGCGAACCGCACCGTCCGCCGGCGCGGCACGGACTACACCCGGCTGGCCGCCGTCTTCCGGCTGGTGGACGACATCAGCGCGCACGAGGTGGAGGTCTCCCTGGAGGAGGCCTACCGCCGGCTCGCCGAGATCCGCCGCAACCGCCACCCGTACCCCACCTGGGTGCTCACGGCCGCCGCCGGACTGCTGGCGGGAGCCGCGTCCGTCCTGGTCGGCGGTGGGGTCACCGTGTTCTTCTGCGCGGCCCTCGGCGCCGTCCTCGGCGACCGGCTCGCCTGGTACTGCGCCGGGCGCGGGCTGCCGGAGTTCTACCAGTTCGTGGTGGCGGCGATGCCCCCCGCGGCCATCGGCGTGGCCCTGAAGATCGCCGAGATCGACGTCCGCGCCTCCGCCGTGATCACCGGCGGGCTCTTCGCCCTGCTGCCCGGACGGGCCCTGGTCGCGGGCGTGCAGGACGGCCTGACCGGCTTCTACATCACGGCGTCGGCCCGGCTGCTGGAGGTCATGTACCTCTTCATCGGGATCATCGTCGGCGTGCTCGTGGTGCTCTACGTGGGCCTCCAGTTCGGCGCCCAGCCGAACCCGGACGAGATCCTGCAGATCCCCAGCCGGCCGCTGCTCCAGATCCTGGCCTCGATGGTCCTGGTGTTCACCTTCGCGATCCTGCTCCAGCAGGAGCGCTCGACGGTGTGGATCGTGACCCTCAACGGCGGGGTCGCCTGGGTCACCTTCGGCGCGCTGCGGGCCGCCGAGCTGCCCCCCGTACCGTCCACGGCCATCGCGGCCGGGCTGGTGGGCCTGTTCGGGCAGCTCTTCTCCCGCTACCGCTTCGCCTCCGCCCTGCCCTACGTCACGGCGGCCATCGGACCGCTGCTTCCGGGCTCGGCGACGTACTACGGGCTGCTGTCGATCGCCGAGAACCGGCTGGACGCGGGGCTGGCCTCGCTCGTCAACGCCGCCGCCATCGCCCTCGCCATCGCGATCGGGGTGAACCTGGGGTCGGAGGTCTCCCGGCTCTTCATGCGGATCCCGGGCGCGCAGAGCGCCGCCAAACGCCGGGCGGCCAAGCGCACCCGCGGCTTCTGAGCGCCGCGGCCCCTTCCCGGGTACGCGAACGCCCCGGGTACGCGAACGCCCCGGGGACACCTGGTCTCCGGGGCGTACGAGGGGCCGTGGCGGGCCGTCTAGCGCTTGGCGTGCCGCCCGCGCTGGCCGGGGGCCTGCGGCTCCTCCGGGGCGCCGTACGGGGCCGCGGGGGCCTCGGCGGCGGCCTTCGCCTTCTCCTTGCGGGACTTCAGCACCTCGAAGATCACCGGGATGACGGAGACCAGCACGATGCCGATGAAGATCGGCTCGACGTTGTTCTTGATGACCTCGAACTGGCCGAGCTGGTAGCCGAGGCAGGTGACGCCCGCGCCCCAGGCGATGCCGCCGATGACGTTGAAGGTCAGGAAGGTCCGGTACTTCATCGCGCCGGCGCCCGCGACCATCGGCGCGAAGGTGCGGATGATCGGCACGAACCGGGCCAGCACGATCGCCTTGGGGCCGTGCTTCTCCATGAACTCGTGCGCGGCGTCCAGGTTCTCGCGCTTGAAGACCTTGCTGTTCGGCCGGTTGAAGAGCTTCGGGCCGAAGTACTTGCCGATCAGGTAGCCCACCTGGTCGCCTAGGATCGCGGCCGCCACGATCAGGGTGCACACCAGCCACAGCGGCTGGCTGATGCTGCCGCTCGCGACGAACAGGCCCGCCGTGAAGAGCAGGGAGTCGCCGGGCAGGAACGCGAAGAGGCCGGACTCCGCGAAGACGATGACCAGGATGCCGATCAGGCCGAAATGCCCGATCAGGTACTCCGGGGACAGCCACTCAGGGCCGAGCGCAAGCGTGTACACGAGTTCCGGGCTCTCCTGGATCAGGGGGGTGTCGGCGGTGGGGGGCGACAAGAAGCTGGTCTCAATTATCAACGCACACGACCCCCGCCGGGTTCCAGGCCCGGAGGGGGTCGTGTGAGCGAGATCGCGGCCACCGCACGGCGACGGAGCGGTTACACCCCGCGCACGGCGTTGGCCGTGATCGCGTCCCTCAGGTGCTCCGCGAGGCCCGGCCGCATGGCGTCGTAGAAGGCCTTGAAGCGCTCGTCCGAGACGTACATGTCACCGAGGCAGGTGTGCATCTCGTACGGGCAGTCGTAGAACCACCGCGTGATGTGCAGGCGGTGCTCCTCGGCCAGGTCCATCGCGGCCACGCCCTCGGACGGCTCCCCGGACTCCATCAGCGCGGCGTACCGGGCGCTCCAGTCGGCGACCTCGTCCTGCATCCGCTGCCAGTCGGCCTTGGTGTACGAGGCGGCCCGGCGCTGCGACTCGGCGTAGGAGTCGGTGTGGCCCCAGCGCTGCTCCGCCTCCTCCCGGTACTGCTCGGGGTCCTTGTTCCCGAAGACCTCGAACCGCTCCTCGGGCGTGAGGTTGATGCCCATCTTCTTCGCCTCCATGGCGTGCTCAACGGCCTTGGCCATCTGCTGGAGCCGGGCGATCCGTTCGGACAGGAGGGCGTGCTGCCGGCGCAGGTGCTCCCTCGGGTCCGATTCCGGATCGTCCAGCAGGACCGCGACCTCTTCGAGCGGGAAGCCGAGCTCCCGGTAGAACAGGATCCGCTGCAGCCGGTCGAGGTCGGCGTCGTCGTACCGCCGGTGCCCCGCCCCGCTGCGCCCGCTCGGGCAGAGCAGGCCGATCTCGTCGTAGTGGTGCAGGGTGCGCACCGTCACCCCGGCGAAACCGGCGACCTGGCCCACGGAGTAGCCCATCTTCCCGCTCCTCTGGTTGGGTACGCCCTTCACTGTGGGTCCTCACGCCGCGTGAGGTGCAAGTCCGTTCCGCGGCGGACCGGCTAGCCCATGGCCTTCGTGCCGTCCAGGGACTCCCGGATGATGTCCGCGTGGCCCGCGTGCCGGGCGAACTCGCGCACCAGGTGCAGCAGCATCCAGCGGATGGACACCTCGGCGTCGGGGAACCAGGGCGCGGGCGGGAGCGGGAACGAGTCGTCCAGGCTTGGCACGGACGCGACGAAGGCGTCCGTCTCCTCCTTGACGCCGTCCCAGAAGGCGAGCGCCGAGGCGGTGGTCTCGTCCTCGGTCAGCCGGAAGCCCTCGTGCCAGTCCTGCGGGGCCCGGCCGTGCTCGTTCGGCTTGCCCTGGGCCATCCGCAGCCAGTTCAGTTCCACCTCGGCCGCGTGCTTGACCAGACCGGACAGCGACAGCTCGCTCACGGTGGGACGGCTCGCGGCCTGCTCCTCCGTCAGCCCGCGGGCCGCCTGCCGCAGCGCCTCGCGCTGGTTCTCGACGAAGAGCAGGAGCGTGCCGCGCTCGTCGCCGGGGATCTCTTCGGTGGGGTGAGCCATGACCGACCGCCTTTTTCCGTGTGGGGTGCTTCCCGCATCGCTTTCCTGCTGACGGGACTCACGTTACGGAGCATTGCGGACAGGTCGTGTCCTCTATGGACCCCTAGAACGGAAAGTTCGTCCGGCCGTGCTGCACCGAGATCCACTTCTGGGTGGTGAAGGCCTCCACCGTGGCCTCGCCGCCCAGCCGGCCCAGGCCCGAGGCCTTCTCGCCGCCGAAGGCGGTCAGCGGCTCGTCGCCGATGGTGGAGTCGTTGACGTGGATCATTCCGGTCTCGATGCGCTGCGCGAAGCGGACGCCGCGCTCGACGTCCCGCGTGTGCACGGCTCCGCTCAGCCCGTAGGGGGTGGCGTTGGTCAGGCGCACGGCCTCGTCCTCGCCGTCGAAGACCACCAGCAGGGCCACGGGGCCGAAGATCTCCTGGCCCAGCAGGGGGGAGTCCTCGGGGAGTCCGGCCAGGACGGTCGGTTCGACGAGGTTGCCGCGCGTAGACCCTCGGACGAGCGCCCGGGCGCCCGATTCGACGGCGCGGTCCACGAGCGCGGTCAGGGCGTCGGCCTGGAAGGAGTTGATCAGCGGGCCGATGTGGGTGTCGGCCTCGCGGGGGTCGCCGGTCTTCAGGGCGCGGACCCGGGCGGTGAACTTCTGCGTGAACTCCTCGGCCACGGAGGCGTCGACGAGGATCCGGTTGGCGGCCATGCAGACCTGGCCCTGGAAGACGAAGCGGCTGAAGACGGCCGCGTCCACCGCGTAGTCGACGTCGGCGTCGTCGAGGACGACGAGGGCGCTGTTGCCGCTCAGTTCCAGGACGGTCCGCTTGAAGTGGCGGGCGGCGACGGCTCCGACGTGCCGGCCGGTGCGGTCGGACCCGGCGAAGGAGATGACCTTCGGGACGGGGTGGGTGAGGATCGCGTCGCCTATCTCGGCGATGTCGGTGACCAGGACGTTGAGGAGTCCGGCGGGCAGCCCCGCGTCCTCGAAGATCTTGGCGATGATCCCGCCGCCCGCGACCGGGGCGTTCTGGTTCGGCTTGATCAGGACGGCGTTGCCCAGCGCCAGGGCCGGGGCGACCGACTTCAGGGTGACCAGGAAGGGGAAGTTGAAGGGGCTGATCACGGCGACGACCCCGACGGGCAGGCGCTGGACCCGGTTCTCCTTGCCCGCGACCGGCGAGGGCAGGATGCGGCCCTCGGGGCGGACGGCCAGCTGGATCGCCTCGCGCAGGAACTCCATCGCGAGGTGGACCTCGTACTCGGCCTTGGGACGGGTCCCGCCGAGCTCGTCGATCATCGCCTCGACGATCTCCTTGTGGCGTTCCTCGGTGATGCGCAGGGCGCGTTCGAGGACGGCACGTCTCGCGTAGGGGCTGGTCGCCGCCCAGTCGCGCTGGGCCCGCTCGGCCGCGCGGTAGGCCCGGTCCACCTGCTCGACGGTGGCCACCGTGATGGCCGCGAGCTTCTCCCCGTTGTACGGGTTGACGTCGATGATGTCCCACGAACCGGTGCCGGCCAGCCATTCGCCGTCGATGTACTGGTGAGCCAGGTCGGTGAATATCGACATGCCATCCCTTACTGCGAGCGCGCACCCGTGCGCTGCACCGGAGACCGATCGGTCAGTCATGCACTGATCAGACGTCATAGTACGTGCGGATCAAGACAGTTGGAGCAGTCCACGCAGGAGATCACGTGTCTTGTCAGGGTCTGGACAATCGGCCTGAAGCCGTTCCATCGCCCGCGAGTACTGCCCCACTTCCTCTTCTTTGTCCAGGTAGAGGGCACTGGTGAGCTGTTCCAGATACACGATGTCCTGCAGGTCGGACTCGGGGAAGCGCAGCAGGGTGAAGGCTCCGCTCTCGCCCGCGTGCCCGCCGAAGGAGAAGGGCATCACCTGGAGGTGCACGTTGGGCCGCTGGCTGATCTCGATCAGGTGTTCCAGCTGTCCGCGCATCACGTCGCGGTCGCCGTAGGGACGGCGCAGCGCGGCCTCGTCGAGGACGGCGTGGAAGACCGGGGCGTTCTCGGAGACCAGGACCTTCTGGCGTTCCAGGCGCAGCGCCACGCGGCGGTCGATCTCGGCGGCGCCCGCGCCGGGCATGCCGCGCTGGACGACGGCGTGCGCGTACGCCTCCGTCTGGAGCAGGCCGTGGATGAACTGCACCTCGTAGATGCGGATGAGGGAGGCCGCCCCCTCCAGTCCGACGTACGTCTGGAACCACCCGGGCAGCACGTCGCCGTAACTGTGCCACCAGCCCGCCGCGTTGGCCTCCCGGACCAGCCCCAGCAGGGACTCGCGCTCCGCGCCGTCCGTGACCCCGTAGAGCGTCAGGAGGTCTTCGACGTCCCTGGCCTTGAAGCTCACCCTTCCCAACTCCAAGCGGCTGATCTTCGATTCGGATGCGCGGATCGAGTAGCCGGCCGCCTCACGGGTGATGCCGCGGGATTCTCGGAGTCGCCTGAGCTGTGAGCCCAGGAGGATGCGGCGCACCACGGAACCGCTGGCTTCTGCGGTCACTAGTCCTGCCCTCCCCATCGCAATGTCTGCGCGTGTGCGTCGTGGGCCCCCGTACCCCGGTGCGAGAGTCTGCCACCAAAACGCATCGGACCGTACTCGTTCTGTAACGGAATCCGGCGTCCCGGAAAAGAAGTCCGTAAGTATGCGTAGGAAGAAATGAGCAAGAACCGTCACGTGAGTGGACAGGTCCGGCGCGTGCACGTGCATCTGCCCTTGCATCCGGCTTCGGCATTCGGAACGATGGTGCCGCGCACCTGCGTGCTCTTCGCGCCGGCGCCGGACCCACCCCGCAGTTCTCTTCGGACAAAGCCGCCGCGCCGTCCGCGAATCCCGGGAGTGCCTCGCATGGGGACGAATGGATCGACCGTGCTAGAGCCGTTACGGCAGGGGCTGCCCCCGGTCGACCCCACGGCTGTCTCCGGGTCCGCGTCCTGTGCGCTTCCCGCCCGCTTCGAGGCGGTGCGCGGCGCCCGTTCGTTCACCCGGTCCACCCTGTCCCAGTGGGGCCTGGACGACCGCTTCGACGACGTCTCCCTGGTCGTGTCCGAACTCGTCACCAACGCGCTGCGGCACGCCCTGCCGGACGACGCGCGCGGCTGCGGCGGGGAGCCCGAGGGCTCCGTGCGGCTGCACCTGATGCGGTGGAGCACCCGGCTGGTGTGCGCGGTGCGCGACCCCAGCGAGGAGCGGCCGGGCGGCGCGTTCGCACCGGAGCGGACGGACGAGAACTGCGACCTGGAGTCCGGGCGCGGGCTGTTCCTCGTGGACGCCTACAGCGACAACTGGGGCTGGCACCCGCTCGCGGGCAGGCTGACCGGCAAGGTCGTCTGGGCGCTCTTCATGCTCCAGGACTGACCCTCCCGAGGGGTCCGCGCCGACGGGGGGCGCAACGCTGCGAACAGGACGACTGGCCGGGGTTGATCGTTTCGATCAGTCCCGGCCAGTGCACGTGCACGGCTCGAATTGATGCGCTGTTCCGTCAGGCGATCAGATGATCGAACTCCCCGTCCTTGACGCCCAGCAGCAGCGCCTCGATCTCGGCCGGCGTGTACACGAGCGCCGGTCCGTCGGGAAAGCGCGAATTGCGCATGGCGACGTCGCCGCCGGGCAGTCTGGCGAACTCCACGCAGGATCCCTGCGAGTTGCTGTGTCTGCTCTTCTGCCAGGTCAGCTCATACAAGGAAGCGAGTTCTGCAGCTGCCATCCCGTTGTACGCGTGGTCCACAGGAAGCCCCCGATAGTGCAGATGTCAACTCCACCGGATCATAGCTGTGTTCATCAGTGCATGCATGGGCAGATGCACGTGCACGCGCGGTACCGCACCCGTCACTGTTGATCACTTTTCTACGGGCGGAGCGCCTCGGAGACCTCGTCCAGCGCCTCCAGCAGCTGCTCCCCGGCCCCCCGCAGAACGGCCGTTCCCGGGGCGTTCCCGTCGGGCAGCAGTCCGCGGACCCCGTCCCACTCCGGGACCCGCCGCTCCCGCACCGCCTTCGCCCCCGCCTCGGTCGCCTCGCGCAGGGCCCGCGCCAGCTCCGCCGCCCCCGGCACGGGGGCGTGGGTCCGGTCCGGCAGGTGGGCCTCCCACAGCATCGCGTGGCGGCCCAGCGCCGCCAGGGCCTCCCCCGCCCCGTCGGCGGCCGCACGGGACAGCCCCCGGTGCCGCACCGGCTCCCCCGCCGCCCGGGCGAGCGCCTCCTGCCAGGCGATCCGGGCGTCCCGGGACTCCAGCAGCGCCTCCCGCACGTCGGCCCGCCGGGCCCCGGCCGGGTCCGCGTACTGCCCGAGCACGGCGGCCGCGTACCGCCCGACGGCCGCCAGCCAGTCGGCGAGGCGCGTCCGCAGCCGCGGGGTCTCCCAGGCGGGGTAGACGGCGTACGCCACCATCGCCAGGACCCCGCCGATCAGGGTGAGGGCGATCCGGTCGGGGACGGTCTGGTCCCATCGGACGCCGCCCATGCCGAGCAGGAAGACCACGTAGGCCGATGTGAAGACCTGCGCGACGGCGTACCCGGTGCGCATCAGGGCGTACATCAGGCCCGCGCTGACCACCGCGAGCGCGCCCGACAGGTACATCCCCGGCTGCGCCAGCTGCACGATCGCCGTCGCGACGCCGACCCCGACCAGGGTGCCGCCGAACCGGGCCACCGCCCGGGACCAGGTCTGGGTGAAGTCGGGCCGCATCACCATCACCGAGGTCATCGGCGCCCAGTAGGCGTGCCCGAACGGCAGCGCGTGCCCGATCAGGTACCCCGCGCAGGCCACCGTCGTGACCCGGACGGCGTGCCGCAGGATCGGCGACCCCGGCCGCAGCTCGGCCCGTACGGCCCGCGCCACCAGCGGCGCCAGCTCCGCGAGCGAGGGCCGCAGCCTCGACTCGGCCGGATCGGCGATCCGCCCGGACCCCGGCCCCGACCCCGGCCCGGCCGTCTCCAGGACGTCGTCCAGCAGCACCGCCAGCCGCCGCGCGGCCCGCAGCGGCGCGTCCCCGAGCAGGTCGGGCAGGTCGGGGGCCTTGAGCACCGACAGGGCCGGCGCGGGCAGCCGTACGGGGTCCCCGTGGCGGATCGCGTGCGCGGCGGCGTCCAGCACCGTCCCGGCGGCGGCGAGCAGCTCCCGCACGCGCTCCCGGGCCGGGCCCCGCGCGGGCGCCCCGACGGCCGGGTCGGCGAGCGAGGCCAGCACGGGCCGGATCCGCTCGGCCAGGCCCCGCGCCCCGTGCAGTTCGGCCGGCCGCCGCCGGGCCTGGCGGACGGTGACGGCGGCGGCGTCCCGGGCCTTCATCAGCGGCACGGGGTCGAAGGAGGCGGCCGGGTCCTGCCGCAGCCGGCGGGCGTAGTCGGCCTCGGCGGCGAGCGCGTCGGCCAGGGCGTCGCGGCGGTCGCCCCAGCGGCGGATCGGGAAGAGCACGATCAGCAGCGCCTGGACCACCCCGCCGGCGGCGATCACCACCGCGTGCCCGGCGGCCTGCGCGACGGAGGTCGGCAGGGTGACGGTGACCAGCATGATCGCGACGTTGCCGGAGGCGATGATCCCGGCGGTGGGCCCGGCCGCCCACAGCAGCCCCGTCACGAACGTCCAGACGGCGAGCAGGAGCAGGAAGAGCCCGGTGGTGGAGGAGCCGACCAGGTAGCCGACGAAGGTGGAGACGGCCAGGGTCAGCCCCGAGGCGAGGGCGAGCACCGGGCGCGGGCGCCAGCTCTGCTGGAAGGAGGCGATGGCCGCCATGAAGGCGCCGAAGGCGGAACTGGCGGCCGCCCCGGGCCCGAGGAAGGCCAGGCCGAAGCCGATGACGAGCGCGAGCCCGGCGGCGGCGCGGACCGCGGCGAGGGGCTCCAGCCGGGTCCGTTCCACCGTCATGCCCGAGCGGGCGGTGTCCTTCAGCGCCCGGAGCCAGCTCATGGCGTCGAGCGTAGCCGTTTTCAGGGTTTCTTCAGGGTTTCTTCAGGTTTGTGCGCAGCCCTTGCCCCGCTGTTCCATGGGACGGATCATCAACCGGCCGCAGTCACGGTCCGGCCGTCGTCCGAAAGGTGGGTACGCACATGCTCCGCAATGGCCTTGAGCCCTGGCACCTGATCATCGTCCTGGTGGTGTGCCTGCTGGTGTTCGGCTCGAAGAAGCTGCCCGACATGGCCCGTTCCCTGGGGAAGTCGGCGCGCATCCTGAAGTCGGAGGCCCGCGCGATGCGCACGGAGGACGCCGCCCGGCCGGAGGCCCGCCCGGAGACCCCCGCCGAGAGCCGCGCCGAGACCCCGGCCGTCCCGACCTCGGCCGTCCAGCCCCCGGCCGCCTAGCCTCCGGCCTCCGGCCCTAGCCCCTGCCGGGAAGCGGGGGCCGCCGCCCCGCGCCCACGTGCGCGGCGTCGGCGGCCGCCGTGCCGTCCTCCCAGCCCGCGTGGTCGGTGGCGCCGCGCAGCCGGGTCGTCGTGGTCCGGGGGAACATCTCGTCCGCCCGCGAGGTGACGGCGACGTCCCGGGCCACCAGGGCCGGCAGGTTGTCGGCCGCCTCGGTGGCCGTGTGCTCGGCGGTCTCCGCCAGACGGCGGCCGAGCCGGCTGGCGTAGGCGAGCAGGAAGGACTGCCGGAAGGTCTTGGTCCGCTTGCGCCCGCCGGCGCGCTGCGCCGCTTCGGCCCGGGTCATCGCCGCCGTGCCCTGCACGAGCAGCGAGGTGTGGAGCAGCTCCACCGCCTCCAGGTCGCTCTCGAAGCCGACCACCGTGGAGAACTCGAAGCCGCTGTTCCACACCGCCCGGCAGCGGTTGGCGGTGGCCACCGCGTCCAGCAGCACCGCCTTGGCCTCCTCGTACGGGGGCTCCACCCCGATCCGGCAGGCCCCCGGGACCTGCGCCGGGCCGCCGCCGCGGGCCGCGAGCAGCGCCTCGTCCACCGTGTGGCGGGCCATCAGCTCCTGCGCCTTCGCGCTGAGCGCCTCGGCCTCCTCCGGGTACGTCGTCGCCTCGGCCTTCGCCAGCAGCGCCCGGATCCGCCCCAGCATCCGCGGCTCGATGTGCGCGTGCGCCTGCTCGGTGAGGTCGCCGGGGAGCGGGCCGACCGGTTCGATCGACGGCAGCCGCACCAGCAGTCGCATCACCTCCAGGACGGCCGTGGCCAGGGTGAACCGGTCCGCCTTGACGCGCCGCGCGAGCGCTTCGGCGTACGCCCCGTCCTCGTCCCACCAGACCTCGGCATCGGTCCACCCCTCCGGGAGGCGTGCGTAGCGGCGCCCCTCGGCGGCCACCAGGTCGGCGGTGATCCGCAGGTGGAGCTCGTCCAGGTCGCGGCGGACCAGCCGCAGCACGTCGGCGGGCTGCCAGCCCCGCTCCCAGGCCTGCCGTACGTACGCCTCCCCGCGCGCGAGCAGCTCCCGCCCGACCCCGCCCCACCGCGCGGGGTCGGCGGCGAGCACCGAGGCGCCCGTGTCCAGCCCGGCGTCGTCCTGGGCGTAGAGGGCGGCGGCGAAGGCCCGGTCAACGGTTTCGGCGAACTCACTCACCCCTTCAGCTTGACATGCCCCCCCACGCCCTCCCGGCCCGCTCCCGGGCCGCTCCCGGGCCGCTCCCGGCCCGCTCCCGGCGCGCGGGCCCCGCCGGGAAGGCCCTTGTCAGACCCGGGTGGGACACTCGCACCCGTGAGCGACGCACCCGGCCCCTGGGCCCTCGCCGAAGACGGCGACGGCTGGTGGCACGCCGCGCCCGTGCCGCCCGCCACCGGCCCCCGCCTGCGCGTCCGCGACCCCGCCGAGGCCGTCCGGGCCGCCCCCGCCGCGACCCGTTGGATCTGGCGGTCCACCGCCGCCGTCTACCCCCGCCTGCTCGCCGCCGGCGTCCGTGTCGAGCGCTGCTACGACGTCGAGGACGCCGAGCTGCTGCTCCTCGGCCACGAGGGCCGCTTCGGCGAACCCCGCTCCGCGGCCGCCGCCTGGGCCCGCCTCAACGACGCGCCCGTCCCCGCGGACCCCCCGCAGCGTGCCGCCGAACCCGGCACCCAGGACTCCCTCTTCGACCCGCGGCCCGTCGTCCCCGTCGCCCTCGACGCCCTGCTCGCCGTCCACGCCGACCAGGCGCGCCGCCTCGCCGCGACCGACCGTCCCGACCGGATGCGGCTGCTCACCGCCTCGGAGTCGGCCGCGTTCCTGATCGCCGCCGAGATGCACCGGGCCGGACTGCCCTGGCGGGCCGACGTCCACCGCGCCCTGCTGACCGAGCTGCTGGGCGAGCGCTACGCGGGCCGTGGCGAGCCCCGCCGCCTCGCCGCGCTCGCCGACGAGGTCTCCGCCGCGTTCGGCCGCCGCGTGCGGCCCGACCTGCCGGCCGACGTCATCAAGGCGTTCGCGGAGGCCGGGATCCCCCTGCGGTCCACCCGCCGCTGGGAGATCCAGGAGCTCGACCATCCGGCCGTGGAACCGCTGATCGCCTACAAGAAGCTGTACCGGATCTACACCGCCCACGGCTGGTCCTGGCTGGCCGACTGGGTCCACGACGGCCGGTTCCGGCCCGAGTTCCTCCCCGGCGGCACCCTCACCGGCCGCTGGGTCACCAACGGCGGCGGGGCGCTGCAGATCCCGAAGGTGATCCGGCGGGCTGTCGTCGCCGACCCCGGCTGGCGGCTGGTCGTCGCCGACGCCGACCAGATGGAGCCGCGCGTCCTCGCCGCGATCTCCCGCGACCCGGCCTTCATGGAGGTGGCGGGCCGCGCCGAGGACCTCTACGCGGCCGTCTCCCGCCAGGGCTTCTCCGGCGACCGGGAGCAGGCCAAGCTCGCCGTGCTCGGCGCGGTCTACGGGCAGACCTCCGGCGACGGCCTGAAGAACCTGGCCGCCCTGCGCCGCCGGTTCCCGAGGGCGGTGGCCTGCGTGGACGAGGCCGCGCGGGCGGGCGAGGAGGGCCGGCTCGTACGGACCTGGCTCGGCCGGACCTGCCCGCCGCCCGTGACCGCCGCCGAGGACGACGGGGGCGAGGCGGGGCTCCCCCAGGACTCCGGGGACCTCCCGGACGGCACCGGGCGCCGCCCGGACCGCGGGAGCCGCCCCGACGGCTGGACACCGGGCCACGCCTCCGCCGACACCCGCGCCCGGGGCCGCTTCACCCGCAACTTCGTCGTGCAGGGCAGCGCCGCCGACTGGGCCCTGCTGATGCTCGCCGCGCTGCGCCAGTCCCTCGCCTCGGCGGGGATGCGCGCGGAGCTGGTGTTCTTCCAGCACGACGAGGTGATCGTGCACTGCCCCGCCGAGGAGGCGCCGGCCGTCGCCGAGGCGATCCGGGCCGCCGCCGACCGGGCGGGCCGCCTCACCTTCGGCGACACCCCCGTCCGCTTCCCGTTCACCACCGCGGTCGTGGAGTGCTACGCCGACGCGAAATGACCCGCGTCGGCCGCCGGGTGCACGGGCCGTTCCTCAGGCCCGGCCGAAGTCGTGGAAGTACACGTGGAACTCCTCGCGCACGAAGCCCTCCGACTCGTACAGCCCCTGCGCGACCCGGTTGTCGTAGGCGGTCTCCAGCTGCACCCCCGCCACCCCTTCCTCCCGCGCCCGGCGCAGCACTTCGCGCAGCAGCGCCCGGCCCGCGCCGGTGCAGCGGCCGGGCGGGGCGACGTAGAGGTCGTTCAGGATCCACGCCGTGCCCAGGGTGAGGGAGGAGAAGGCCCGGTAGACCTGTGCGAAGCCGACCGTGCCGGCTCCGGGCACGTCCGCGAGCAGCACCAGTGACTCGCCCTTCCCGATGCGCCGCGCGAGGAACTCCCGGGCGCCCTGCGGGTCCCGGGCCGCGGGCACCCCGTAGAAGTCGAGGTAGCCGAGGAACAGCCCGGTGGCCGTCTCCACGTCCGCCCCGCCCGCCTCGCGGATCTCCACCGTCAGGTCGTCACCCATGTACGTCTCCCTCGTTCCGCCGTCGTGCCCGCCCCATTGTGCGCGGGGCGGGCGGGCGGGAGCGGCGGATCCGGGAGGTTCCTCAGTGGTGGCCCGTGACGGGCTGCGGGGGCAGCCTGAAGAGGTGCTGGGGGGTGACGACCCGGGTGATGGCCTCGCCGAACAGGGCACTGGGCTCGGCGCCGTCGGAGGCGGTGTCCGTGTTGAGCAGGACGACCAGGGTGGCCCGCTCCTGCGGCAGGTACACGGTCAGCGACTGGTAGCCGGGCAGGGACCCGTTGTGGCCGATCCAGCCCTCGACGTTGAAGATGCCCAGGCCGTAGCCGGTGTCCGGGAGGTCACCGGCCGGGCTCACCTTCAGCCGCTGCGCCTGGGTGGCGGGGGTCAGCAGGGTGCCGGTGGCCAGGGTCTTCGCCCAGCTCCGCAGGTCGGGGAGGTCGGAGATCATCGCTCCGGCCGCCCAGCCCCAGGAGGGGTTCCAGTCGGTGGCGTCCTCGGTCTTCCCGCCGGCGGTCTGGTCCGTGTAGCCGTGCGCGTGCGGCCTCGGGAACTCCGCGCCGGTCGGGAAGAGGGTGTGCTTCAGCCCGGCGGGCTTGACCACCTGCTGGTCGATGTAGTCGGCGAGCTTCTTCCCGCTCACCTTCTCCACCACCAGCCCCAGCAGGATCAGGTTGGTGTTGGAGTACTCGAACCTGGCGTCCGGCGCGAAGTTCACGGGGTGCCCGAAGGAGTACGCGAGGAGCTCCCGCGGGGTGAAGTTCCGCCGGGGGTTGCTCGTCAGGGCCTTGAAGAACCCTTCGTCCTCGGAGTAGTTGAACAGTCCGCTGCGCATGCCGGCCAGCTCGCGCAGGGTGATCCTGCCGCCGTTCGGGACGCCCGCGACGTACTTGCCGATGGGGTCGTCCAGGCCCACCTTGCCCTGGTCGACCAGTCTCAGCAGGGCCGTCACGGTGAAGGTCTTCGTCTCGCTGCCGATCCGCATGTTCAGGCCGGGTGTCATGGGCGTTCCGGTCGCCTTGTCGGCCACGCCGAAGGCCCGTACGTACTCGCCCTTGCCGGGGGCGGAGAGGGCCACGATGACCCCGGGGACCCTGGCCTCGCGCTGCACCTTCAGCACCGCCGCGTCCAGCCGGGCCGCCACCTCGGGGGTGAGCTTCGGGAACCCCTGGGCCGCGGGGGTCGGTGGGGGCGTGGCCGCGGGGGTCGCGGCGGCCGCCGCCGGGGGCGCGTCCGCGTACCGGGCGTAGCCCGCTCCGACGCCGACCGGCACCACCACCAGACCCGCCGCGGCGGCCGCGACCGCCGCGCTGCGCCACCGTGTCGTCATGCCCGGCCTCCTGCCCGTGCGCCGCCGCTCCCTCCCCACGCTAGCCCCGCCCTCCTCGCCCCTGCGACCGCAGGGGCGAGGAGGGCCCGGAAGAGGAAGGGGGGCGAGGCCGGGGCGGGCGGGACGCGGGACGCGGGCCGGGATCAGTCGATCACGATCTCCGTCTCGAAACGGCCGCCCAGCTCCCTCAGGCGCCGCTCGCACTCCTGCCGGGTCGGCGCCGAGAGCACCGCCGCCGCCAGGAAGTCCGAGGAGAGGGCGGCCTCGGCGAGGACCTCCCCCGGCTCGGCGAAGACCCCGTAGAACCGCACCCAGGGCTCCTCCGGGATCACCGGGATGGCGCGGACCGTGCCGGGCCGCTTCATCATCAGGACCTGCCCCGCCATGCGGACCGGCCGCAGCCGCCCGCCCTGCGGCCCGGCCGGGAGCCCCGCCAGGGCCGGCAGGGGCAGTCCCGTGTGGGCCCGCGCCGCCAGTTCCACGGGGTGCACCTCGAACACCGCGTCCAGCACGTCCCGGATGCGCGCCCCGGCCGGCCGGGCGGCGACCTCGCAGACCACGAGGCGGTCGTCGGGCGTGTGGAAGACCTCCGCGTGGAAGGCGTGGTCCGCCGGCCCGCCCAGTGCCCCGAGGGCCTCCTCGGCCAGCGCCAGCAGGCGCGGGGTCAGCGGGTCCGAGGGGTCCAGGGTGAGGTCCACCCGGGCACCGGGATCGGCCTGGTAGGAGGCGAGGTCGTACTGGTACTGCGAGGGCCAGGCCATGACGGTGCGTCCGGCCACGACCACCCCGTCCACGTGGCACATCGGGCCCGGTACGTACGCCTCCACCAGCAGGTCCTCACGGGGACCGGCGGCGGGCGCGTAGGCCTCGGCCAGGTACTCCTCCAGTTCCCCGGCGGTCCCCACGATCCGCAGCCCGACGGAGCCGAAACCGTCGCGGGTCTTGAAGACCACCGGCAGGCCGTGCTCCGCCGCGAAGGCCCGCGCCCCGTCCGCCGTGGCGGGCAGCGCGTACGGGGCGACCTCGATGCCGGCCGCCCGCAGCCGCTCCTTCATCAGGACCTTGTCCCGGAAGGGCAGCACCCCGTCGGGCAGTTGGCCGGGCAGGCCGAACTTCTCCCGCAGCCGGGCCGCCCGGAGCAGGTCCGCCTCGTGGAACGCGATGACGTGGGTGACCTCGTACGCGTGGGCCAGGTCCGCGGCCAGCCGGTCGAGCCGCTCCTCGTCGTCGAAGCTGTCGAGGACCTCCAGCCGGCGGTAGCCCCCGGGGCCGTCCGGGACCCGCTCGCCGCCGCCTTCGATCCGGTCGCGGGCCGCGATCAGCACGACGCCGCCGTCGAGTCCGTCCAGCCACCGGTCGTACGGGAACGGCTCCAGCGGGAAGCGGTGCAGGACGAGCGCGGTCACGTCGCCGCCCCGACGAGGGCGGCCGGGGCCGCCGCGGGCCCGGCGGCCGGGTCGACGTCGATGCGGATCCGCGCGGTGAGCCGCTCGCAGAGGGCGATCGCCGCATCGGTGTCGGCCGCCGTCACGGCGGCGAAGCCGAGCCGGTCCCAGTTGTCGCGCAGCGGGCGCACCGGGTCGCCGGGGCGTACGGAGACCTCCACGGCCAGCACGTCGGCGCGGGCGGCGACCTCCTCCACGCCCGACACGGCGGTGACCGTTCCGGGGTCGCGGAGCACGAAGCGGGTGCAGGCCCCGGCGCGGGCCGCCGGGGGCCCGGCCAGCGGCTCGACGAGGCCCAGGGGCCAGGCCATTCCGTAGCCCATGAGGTCGATCCCGTAGGCCGCCTCGACGAGTTCGTTGATGTGGCCGCCGCCCACCCGGTTGTGGGACTCGATGACGACCGGGCCGCGGGATCCCAGGCGCAGTTCGGTGTGGCTGGGCCCGTCGGTCACGCCCATCGTGTCCAGGAAGTCCGCGACCGCGGCCGTGATCCGGGCGTGGTCCTCGGGTGCGAGCCGGGCGGGCAGGGCGTGGCCCAGCTCCGCGAAGTGCGTGTCGTCGACGAGCTTCTCCGTCACGGCGACCACCACGTGGCGGCCGGCGAAGCTGAGGGCCTCCACGCTGAACTCGGGGCCGTCGAGGTAGGACTCCATCAGGAACTCGTTCACCGTGTACAGGGTCGAGCCACGGTCGGTGCGCCGTCCGCGCAGCTCCTCGATCCGCTCCCACACCGCGTCGAGCTCCCCGGCGCCGTCCACCCTGATCAGGCCGAAGCTCGCGGTGGCGTCGGTGGGCTTGACGATGAACGGGAAGCCGGCCCGCCCGGCGAAGGCGTCCAGGGACTCCCGGTCGGTGACCCGGTCCCAGTGGATCGACAGCCGCCCGTGGTCGGTCAGGTGCTGCCGCATCAGGTACTTGTTGCGCATGCGACGGCTGACCTCGGGGCGGGTGCCGGGGAAGCCGAAGTGGTCGTTCAGCCGGGCCGCCATGTCCAGGCCGCCCTCGGTGAGCGAGATGACGGTGTCGAAGTCCCAGACCTCGCGGGCGGCCTCGGCGAGCGGCCGTACGGTCGCCCAGTCGGTGTAGTCGATCATCAGGAGGACGTCGGCCAGCCCGGTCTGGAAGGCGTTGACCTTGTCGGGGTGCTGGAGCAGTACGACGCGGACGCCCAGGTCCTTGGCCCGCTCCAGGTGCTGGTCGGTACCGCCGACGAGCAGCACGGTCCGGTCGGCGGGGGCGGCGCCCGGGGTGGGGACGGGAGCGGGCGCGGGCGCGGTCTGCGCGGTCGGCGCGGTCATCACGGGGCTTCCTTCGGGGTGGGGGTGGTCCGGGCGCGCAGCGCCGCGTGGGCGGCGGCGATCCGCTCGGCGGCCTCGGCGGGGCTCGCGGCGTCGACGACGGCGTAGCCGTGGCGGGTGCCGGAATCGGTGGTGAGCGGGAGGACGTCACCGGGTCCGTACGGGAAGTGCACGGCGTGCACGTGGTCCAGGGCCTTGAGCCCGTCCAGGCCCTCGGCGGACTCCAGCCGTCCCGCGGGCAGCCGGAAGAAGCCGACGGAGGCGTACCGGTGGGCGGCGGGCGCCCGCACGTCCTCCCCGGCCAGCCCGCGGAAGATCGCGGCCTCCAGGTCGAAGCCGGTGGCCACCTCCACGAGGAGCGGGATCCGGTCGCCTCCGAGCCTGGCCTGGGACTCCACGACGCGCGGCCCGGCCGGAGTGAGGATCACCTCGGTGTGGGCGGGGCCGAAGGCGAAGCCCGAGAGGTCGAGCAGGGCGGTGACGGTGGAGCGGATCGCCTGCGCCCGCGCCGGGTCGAGCGGGGCCGGATGGACGTGCCCGGTCTCGACGAATCCGGGCGGCCCGCTGGTCTGCTTGGCGGTGATCCCGACGACCTGGTGCGCGCCGCCGACGCTCAGGGTCTCCACGCTGAACTCCGGGCCCTCCAGGAACTCCTCGACGATGAAGGGGCCTTCGATGCCGGCCGCCTTGACCCGCTCGGTCCATTCGGCCAGGTCCGCGGCGGTGCGCACCAGCGCGACCCCGCGGCTGCCGGCGGAGTTGGTGGGCTTGACCACGGCCGGCAACCCGAACTGCGCCAGCAGCGGCTCGACTTCCGCGAGGCCGGCGGCCTCCCGGGCGCGGACCACGGAGACCCCGGCCGCGTTGAGGAGGCCGCGCATGGCGTGCTTGTCGTTGAGCAGCCGCACCGAGGCGGCGCTGTTCGGGGACAGGCCCAGCGCCTCCGCCTCGGCGACCACCGGGGCCATGCTCTTCTCGCTGCCCAGGTGCAGTACGTGGTCGACCCGGTGTTCCCGGGCCGTGCGGGCCACCAGGGCGCGCAGCGCGGCCTCGTCCTCGAAGTCGGTGAGGAGCAGTTCCTCCGAGTGCGCCGCGACCTGGTCGAGGTAGGCGGCGGTGCGCAGTTTCGGGTCCCAGACCGACCAGACCCGGAAGCCGGCCTCGACGGCCTTGCGGACGAGCTGCTCGTACGGCATCACCATCAGGAGCCGGCCGGCGGTGCGGGGGTGGGTCATGACGTGGCTCCGTTCCGGGCAGGCGCGGCGGCCTGCGGGTTCTGGTCCGCGGCGGCGGGTTCCTGCTCGGCGGCGGGGTCCTGCTCGGCGGCGGCCCGGCGGGCCTCGCGCAGCGGCAGCAGGGAGCGGTAGACGAGGATGGCACCGAGGCCGGCGGCTCCGTAGAGCAGGCTCATGCCGACCGGGGAGAGGAACGCCCCCACGGTCACGCACAGCGAGCCGACGAGCAGTCCGATGCGCGGCACCAGTCCGTAGGCGGCCAGGTACTTGGTGCGGGCGACCGGGTCGACGAGGTCGGCCAGGATGGCCTGCTTGACCGGCACGTTCATGATCTCCCCGAGGGTGAACACGACCGCGCCGGCGATCAGGATCCAGCCGCTGTTGCTGACGGCGAGGACCATGTATCCGGCGGTGAAGACGGCGATGCCCGCGTAGAGCCGCACCCGGTCCGGGAGCCGGCGGAACATGCTGCCCGTGAACAGGGCGAAGACGACGACCAGCGCGGTGTTGACCGCCCGCAGGATGCCGAGCATCGCGACCCCGTCCACCGCCGGGAACCAGCGCTCCAGGCCGGCCAGCGCCTGCTCGGGGAACTCGTCCGCGAGCCGGACGGCGATGTAGTAGCCGATCTGGACCTCGACGGCCCGGGTGAGGATCGCGGCGCCCACCAGCCGCAGGAACACCCGGTCCCGGGAGACGGCGAGGTAGCCGCGGAGCATCGCCGGAACGCCCGCGGCCTGCTCCTTGGCGGACTCCGGGGCGCTCTCGGCGATCCACCACCGCACGACCAGCGCGGTCGCCGCGGACAGTACGGCCGCGGCGGTCAGCAACAGGGTGAAGTGGTCACCGTAGAAGAAGCCGCCGATCAGGGCGCCGGCGGTGAACGCCATGTTGATCGACCAGTAGTTGATCGTGTAGACGAGCGTCCGGGTCTCGGGGGTGGAGACGTCGATCATCATCGCGTCGGCGGCCGGGGTGGCCGCGCTCGCGAGGCAGGTGTTGAGCAGGAAGAGGACGAAGGTCACCGACCCGGACTGCCACCAGGGCGAGTTGGCCAGGGCGAGCAGCCCGAAGGTGAGGGCCGCGCCGACCTCGCCGGCGACCATCAGCGGCTTGCGGCCGTGGACGTCGGCCAGGTGGCCGCCGAGGAAGTTGCTGGCGATGCCCGCGGCGGCGACCACCATGGTCAGCACGCCGGCCGCGGCCGCACCGTAGAGCGCGGCGAGGTGGATGACCATCAGCGGCATCAGCATGATGCCGAGCAGCCGCTGGACGAATCCGACGCCGAGCCTCAGCTTGATGTTCGGATGCAGGTCGCGGACGTTCATGCCGCGGCCCCTTCACGCCCCCCGCCGGCGGGGCCGGCGCTCTCGGCGGGTACGGGTACGGGTACGGGTACGGGGACGGACTCGGCGTGCTGGGCGGTCACCGGCATGTCTGGGTTCCTTTGCGAAGGGGAGGGCGCAGCCGGCCCCGCGGCGGAGGGGGTCAGGACCGCGCGGTCAGCGCGGCGGACTGCCCGGTGGCGGCCTTCCCGGCGACGTGCTGCTCAGCGACGGGCTGTTCGGCGACGGACTGCTCTGCGACGTGCTTGACCGCGCCGCCGTCCCGGGAGGCGGCCGCGGCGGCCTCCGCCTCGTCCTCCTCCCAGAGGCTGAGGTAGCGCTCGCCGGTGTCGGGCAGCACCGTGACGATCGAGGCCCCGATGTAGTCCGGATGCGCGGCCAGCCGGGCGCAGGCGTGCGCGACGGCGCCGGAGGAGACGCCCACGAAGACGCCCTGACGGCGGGCGAGCCCCCGGGCGGCGGTCATCGCGTCCTCGTCGGAGACGGTCACCACGCTGTCGATCAGGGCGACGTCGGTGGTCGGGGCCACGAACCCGCCGTTGAGGCCGGGGATCCGGTGCTGGCCGCCGGTGCCCTGGGAGAGCACGGGCGAGTTCTCCGGCTCGACCGCGACGACCCGGATGGTCGGGTCCTGTTCCTTCAGGTACTTCGCGATGCCCGTCAGGGTCCCGCCCGTGCCCACGCCGCAGACGAGCACGTCGACGCGGCCGGCCGTGTCGGCCCAGATCTCCGGGCCGGTGGTCTCGTAGTGCGCCCGCACGTTGTCGGCGTTCTCGTGCTGGCAGGGGAACCAGGACCCGGGGATCGAGGCGTGCAGCTCCTCGGCCTTGGCGATCGCGCCGGAGTACCCCGCGTCGCGCGGGGTCTGCACGACCTCCGCCCCGAGCGCCTTGAGCAGGGCGACCCGCTCGCGGGTGGCGCTGTCGGGCAGCACGATCACGCAGCGGTAGCCGCGGGCGGCGCAGAGCGCGGCCAGCGAGATGCCCGTGTTGCCGGAGGTCGCCTCGATGACGGTGCCGCTGCCGGGCGTGATCTCGCCGCGCTCCTCGGCGGCCCGCAGCATGAACAGGGCGGCCCGGTCCTTGCTGGTGGACATCGGGTTGGCGGACTCCAGCTTGGCCAGCACCTCGGTGCCCGGCGCGGTGTCCTCGAAGCGCAGGCGGATCAGCGGGGTCGACCCGATCAGGTCCTCGATGCTGTCGGCGATGCGGCGGTTCTCACTGCTGTCCACGTCTGGGTCCTCACAAGTCGGTTCGTACGGCTGCTGGTTCGGGTGGTCGTACGGACGGCCGTACGCCGGCGGGGCCGGAACGCGGACGGGGCTACCAGGAGCCGGCCGAGGCGGTCACGGCGTACAGGTCCTCCATGGGCTCCGGCTCCTTGCCGACCGCCTTGATCACGGCGGTGGCCGCCAGCACCCGCGCTCCCGGGGGCACGTCCTTGTTGACCAGCGCCTGTGCGCCGATGACGGCGTGTTCGCCGATGGTGACGGGACCCAGCACGGTGGCGTTCGTGCCGAGCACGACGTTGCGGCCCACCACCGGATGGCGGCGCTCGCCCTCGGGGCGGGCGTTGTCGCTCCACCACCCGACGGCGCCCAGCGTCACCTGGTGGTAGATGGTCACGTCGTCCCCGACCACCGCGGTCTCGCCGATCACGACGGCCGCGCCGTGGTCGATGAACACGCGCCGGCCGAGCACGGCACCGGGGTGGATCTCCACGGCGGTGCCGCGGCGGGCGTACCAGGCGATGATCCGCGCGGTCATCCGCATCCCGCGCCGGTGCAGCCGGTGCGCGACCCGGTGCGACCACAGCGCGGGCAGCGCCGCGTGCAGCAGCGCCTCGCGGCGGTTGCGCATGGACGGGTCCCGCGCCACCACCACCTCCAGGTCCTCCTTCATGATCCGGAGGAGCCCTATCCGGTCTCCGGCCATCAGACGAGCACCTCGGCCGCGTCGACCGCCGCCAGCACCGCGCCGGTCAGGCTCTCCAGCCGCGCCACGAGCTCCGGGTCGGTGTACCGGCCGTCCTCGGTGGCCTGCCCGCCCGCACCGGCGACGGAGACCGGCTCGTGCTCCACGACCCGCGCACCGCACCGGGTGAGTACGCCGACCAGCCCGGCCTGGGCGTCGAGGGCGCCGCGCGCTCCGGGGGAGGCACTGGCCACGGCCGTCACCTTCCCGGACAGCGCGCTCGGGCCGTCGATGCCGCGGGACAGCCAGTCCAGCGCGTTCTTCAGCGCGCCCGGCATCTCGCCGTTGTAGGAGGGGGTGCTGATGAACAGCGCGTCGGCGCCGGCGACCAGCTCCTGGGCCTCGCGCACCGCTGCCGAGGCACCGGACCGCTCCAGCCCGGCCTCGTAGAACGGCAGGTCCGCCACGGCCAGCGACACGCTCTCGTGCCCGTCCGGCAGCCCCGCCAGGATGTGGCGCACCGTCTCCAGCACGGCGCCGTTCACCGAGTCCTGACGGGTACTGCCCGACATCAAAACGATCTTCACCACAGGAACTCCTTCATCCGGGCCTCGGCCGACAGGCCTACGACCGGCCCGCGTCCCCCACGCAACGGTGCCAGCCGACCCCGATGCCGGACTCGAACCCCACTAGGACCCCGCCGGAGACCCACCCCACCCCCACTACGCACCCACCACACCCGCACGGCACACCGTGTCCGGCATCCGCTCTCCGACACCGCACACCGTCCGGCAACGCCCCGGAGCGGCTCCCCGCGGCCCACGGACGGCGGCCACGGCCGGACAAGGCGAAAGCCCCAGGTCGTGGTGGGTGACCTGGGGCTTGGCAGGAGCCGCCGCCGAAACGTCCGGCCCCCTGGGGGAGCCGGACGTCCCGAAGCCGGCGTCAGACGGACGGTGCTGCCGCCGGGCGCGTCCGAGACGGGGGCGGCACGACGGTGACCTCCGCGGTGAAGGCGACCTCCCCGCCCTGGACGGCATCGATCCGGAACGCCCCGGGGGCCACTCCGGGGGAGGGGTGGGGACGGACCTCGATCCAGCAGGGGGAGTCGAATTCGACGTAGCGGTGGAAGGTGATGTCCATCGAGGTGGGCAGCACCGTTCCCCCCGAGGGGTACACGGCGTGGGCAGCCTGCCGTGCGGCCTCCAGCAGGAGCATGCCGGGAACGTGGTCGACGGGGTGGTCGAAGAGGACGGGGTGGGTGGCGTCCACGCGCAGGGGCCAGCGGCCCGGGATGTCCGAGCGGCCGAGCACGACGTCGCGGGCGTTGTCCCGGCCCACCGTCGCGGGGTCGAGCGGGGCGATCGGATCGGGGACCGCGGCGAACACCCGCGGGAGGTCCGCGCGGTCCGCGCGGACGCGTCGGTAGACCGCGGGTGCGATGCAGCCGAACCGGCTGTCGGCAACGGCGATCTGCGTGCCGTCACGCAAGACTGCGATGTCGAGGGAGACCGCGGCCGGGATGCCCCGGCGTTCTACGAACTCGGTGCCGGTGACCCGCAGTTCCAGCTCGGCGGGGGTGCGCTCGACCTGCAGCGCGTGCGGATTGAGGGCGTAGCTGAACCGCGACCAGCTCAGCTGGTGGCCGAGCGGGGTTCCGTACGCGGTGTGGAGCAGCAGCGGAAAGGTCTGGCGCACGGTCTCGCACAGCATCAGCGGATCGTGCAGCCCCGCCGTGGCGGTGTAGAAGCTGTGGCTGCGCGGCCACTGGGCCGTGATGGTGAAGGCGTGGGCGCCGGTGCGCTGCCAACCCGTGAGGAATACCTCGGAGAGGGCGGCGCGGTGGACGTATTCCCGGGGCACGGTGGTGGTCAGGACCGGTGCTCCGGCGGATTTCGGCCCATGGGCGGTGACGAGCATGTTCCCCCTTGCGTGCACTTTCGTGCGTGTGCGGCCCCCGAGCTGACGGTCGACGGAGGCCCCTCTGTAAAATAGAGAATGTTCGTTTTGTTTGTCGAGTGCCGGCGGTGTGATCCATGGCGGGGTTGAAGCAGGACCGTGCGTTGAAGACCCGGGAGGCGATCCTGCGCGCCGCCGCCGAGACGTTCGACGAGCTCGGGTTCCACGGCGCCAGCATCAGCATGATCATGGGGCGGGCCGGCGTCACCCAGGGCGGCATGTACTTCCACTTCAAGTCGAAGCAGGACCTCGCCCGTTGCGTCATGCTGGCCCAGCGGGACTACGTCCAGCTCCCGCCGGGTGAGGACGGGCTCCAGCGGCTGATCGACATCACCTTCCACGTGGGCCGGGAGCTCCAGGAGAACGTCCTCTTCCGGGCCGGTGTGCGTCTCGCCGTCGAGCAGGGGGAGTTCGGCCTCCAGGACGACACCGCGTACCAGCAGTGGGTGGAGCAGTTCCACGGCCTGCTCCTCGTGGCCCGCGAACGGGGCGAGCTGCTGCCCGGCGTCGACGAGCGGGAGTTCGCCCAGGTACTGGTCGGCGCGTACAGCGGGACGCAGCTGTTCTCGCAGATCGCGACGGGGCGTACGGATCTCCCGCAGCGGATCGCCGCGCTCTGGAAGTACCTCCTGCCGTGCATCGCCACCCCGCGGACACTGGCCCAACTGCGCGCCACGCCCGAGCCCCGCCGGCCCGGGACCCCGTGAACCCGCTGCGGGTGGTGCTCACGGGTGCGACAGGCTTCATCGGGGCGGCGGTTCTCGGGGAGCTCGGCCGCCGAGGGGACGTGTCCGTCCGCGCCGTCGGGCGGCGGGCGCCCGGGACCGGTGCGGGCGGCGCCACGGAGTGGGTCCCGGCGGACCTCGCGCGGCCCGGGTCCCTGGCCGGCACGTGCGAGGGCGCGGACGTGCTGCTGCACCTGGCCGGCGTGGTCAGCCCGGACGAGGCCCTGTGCGAGACGGTCAACGTCCGCGGTACGGCGGCCCTGATGGCCGAGGCCGTCCGGGCCGGTACCGGGCGGGTGGTCCACCTGTCCACGGCGGCGGTGTACGGCCCCGGGCCGCACCGGGGTGCCGCCGTCGGCGAGCTGGTACCGGCCCCCGTGTCGGCGACCAGCCGGACCCGGCTGGCCGGAGAGGCGCACGCGCTGGCAGCGGGCGCGACCGTGCTGCGGCCGGGACTGGTGATGGGCACCGGGGACCGGTGGGTGGTTCCCGCCCTCGCCGAACTCGTGGACCGGGTGCCCGCGCGGTGGGACGGCGGCCGGGGCCTGCTCTCCGCCGTGGACGTCACCGACCTGGCCCGGCTCGTCGCAGCGCTCGCCGTCCTGCCCTCCCTCCCCGGGAACGGCGGGGCGACCGGGCGGGTGTTCCATGCCGGCCATCCCTCGCCCGTGCGCACCGGCGAGGTGCTGGCGGAGCTGGCGGAGCTGGGCGTGTTGCCGTCCGTGGACACCGACCTGGCGTGGGACGAGTGCGTGAGCCTGCTGCGAGCCACACCGGGGACCGTGAGCGAGCGGCAGTTCTCCCTGCTGGCGCGGGACCACTGGTACCGCAGCGACGAGGTGTGGCGCGTGGCGCACTGCCCTCCGGGTCCGGGTCCGGTGGCGCGCCTGGCGTCGGCGGCTCCCTGGTACCGGGGGGCGCTGGGCCGGCCCGGGCCTCTCCGCTAGCGCTCGGCGCCGATCCCGTCGAGGACGAGGAGCCAGATGCCCTCCAGCTGGTCCACCGCCCCGCCCGGCCCGTCCGGACACGCGCTGCGCAGCGTCGCCTCGGCCCCCCAGATCAGGTGCGCGACGAGCGCCGCGACGCCCGCCGGGTCGGCGGCGGCGTGCAGTTCGCCCTTGTCGTAGGCCTCGCGGGCCAGCCCCGCCACGACGGGGTGCCACAGGGAAGTCCAGTCCTCTATGTCGGGCAGCTCCCGGGCGAGGTGGGCGGTCGCGCGTACGGTGACGTCGTCCCTCAGCAGACGGGCCAGCTCCAGCATCACGTTGCCGAGGTCGACCAGGGCCTTTCCGCGGCGGCGGTCGGCCGCCTCGTCGAGCGCCGAACGTACCGCCGCGCACCCCTCCTCGGCGACGGCTTCGGCGAGTTCGGCCTTGCTGTCGAAGTGGAAGGTGACCGCGCCCATGGAGATGCCCGCGGCCTTGCTGATCGCCTTCAGGGACGTCCCGCCGTATCCGGCGCGGTAGAACTCCGAAGCGGCTGCCAGTACGGCGGTACCGCGCGTCCGGACTGCCCTCTCCTGCTGCACCATGCTCTCTCCGATGTCGCCACACCCGGACGGATCGCGCGTGGATGTCGTGCGTGGGTGTCGTGCGCTGGGGTGGGCACCTTCTGCGACGCCCGTGGGGGCCAGCGTGCGGAACACCACGCCCATCAGACAAGGCCTAGTTGCCTAAAACGCACCGGTTTCTCCACGTATCCGGAGCCTTCGGAACGGCTGACCGAGCATCAATGGGCGGTTCACCGCACGACTTGCCGAAGTAGTCCACCACCCTAGAGCAGCCCTAGAAAAAAACAGAACGTTCGCTATTCTTTTTGCATGATCTCAGTGTTCGCCGAGGCCACCTTCGGCAGCCTGCGCCGGACCGACCAGCGTCGATGGGCCGAGGTTTACCTGCGCGGGCTGCTCGGCACATCCGGCAAGAAGACCGTGCGGCGGCTCGCCGCAGCGGTATCGGACCGGGAAACGGCCTTTCAGTCACTTCACCAGTTCGTCAACGCCAGTCCATGGGACTGGGAACCGGTCCGCCGGGAGTTGGCCCGTTGGGCCGAGGAGCGCACGGCTCCCCGCGCCTGGGTGCTCGACGACGTGGTCCTGCGCAAGCGCGGCGACCACTCCTGCGGGGTGCACCGCCGCTTCAGCCCGATCGACGGACGGTCCGTCAACGGGCAGGTCGGCACCGGACTGTTCCTGGCCGGGGACCGCGAAGCGCTGCCCGTCGACTGGGCGTTGTACCTGCCCGAGTGCTGGACGGGGGATCCCGCCCGGCGCCGTCGGGTCCGCATCCCGGACGGCGTCGCCCACCGGCCCGCCGAGGTGCAGGCCCTCGGCCTCGTGGACGCGCTGGCCACGCACACCCGGCTGCCCGCGGTGCCGGTCGTGGCCGACGTGTCCTCGCACGCCGGCGCGGAGGCGTTCGTCCGGGGCCTCGCCCTGCGCGGCCACGACTTCGTGGTGGCGGTCCCCGGGCACCTGGCCTTCGCACGCGCCGCGACGGCGATGTCGGGGCCGGTGCACGCGGACCAGGGGCAGCCCTCGTACCGCGCCTTCACCACCCGGACCCGTCCGGGGCGGCCGGCGGACCGGACCTGGCTGACCAACATGGCGCACCGTCGGACCGAGGAACTGCTCGCGCTGACAAGGACGCTGAGACTCGCGCAGGAGGCCGTGCGGTACATGGAGAGCGATCTCGGGCTCGGCGACTTCGAGGGCCGGTCGTTTCCGGGCTGGCACCACCACATGACGCTCGTCTCGGCCGCGTACGCGTACGGCCGGCAGCCCACGGCGGACCTTCCGTACCACCTCGCCGCCCTGCCCGCGGCGGCATAGACCACACACGACGGCCCGGCGCCCGTCCGGCACTCGCGCTGCCCGGCGCCACGAAACGCCGTCGACCACACCCCTTCCGAAAGAGGAAACCATGGGATCTCCCACCACGTACGACGCCCTCGCCGACGTGTACGACCTGATGTACCCCCCGGCGTCGCCGGACATCTCGGACGCCGTCGACTTCCTCGCCGAGCTGGCCCCGGAGGGCGGCCGCGTCCTGGAACTCGGCGTGGGCAACGGCCGGATAGCGATACCGCTCGCGGAGCGCGGGCTGACGGTGCACGGCATCGACGGTTCCGAGCAGATGCTGGAGAAGCTCGCGGCGCGCGACCCCCACGGACGGGTCACCGCCACGGCCGCGGACTTCACCACCGGCGGCACCGGTGAGCAGTTCGACCTGGTGTTCATCGCCCTCAACACCTTCTTCGCACCCACCTCGGCCGAGGCTCAGGTCCAGTGCATGCAGCGGATGCGCGAGCAGCTGGCGCCCGGCGGACGCGTGGTCATCGAGGCGTTCGAACCGCGCGCCTTCCACCAGCAGGAGGGCGAGAAGACCAGTACCCGCTACCTCTCCCCCACCTCGGTGATGATCGACAGCACGCACGTCATGCGTGACCGGCAGCTGATCCTCGTCATCCACACCGTCGTCGACGGCGGGGTGCCGCGCCCGACCCAGGAGGTCATCCGCTACGCCTGGCCCACGGAGATCGACCTCATGGCGCGCATCGCCGGCCTGCGGCTGGTGGAGCGCCGGGGTGGCTGGCGGGAAGAGGCCTTCGACGCGAACAGCCACCGTCACGTCTCCGTGTACGAGGCCATCGAAGACCCGAAGTAGGCGTTGAACATGAAGGCGACTCGGAATCGCACCCTGCTCCGGCTGACGGACGTCAGCCGGAGCTACGGGGACCGGAGCGTGCTGCGCGCGGTCACCATGGGGCTGGCGTCGGCGGAGTGCACCGTACTGGTGGGGGACAACGGATCGGGGAAGTCGACCCTCCTTCGCATGGCCTGCGGCCGCGAGCAGCCCACCTCGGGCGAGGTCCTCTTCGACGGCGAACCCCTGCACGAGGACTCGCCCCGCACCCGCGCCCGAGTGGCCACCGTGATGGAAGCCGGCTCGAACTATCCGGATCTGACGGTACGTGAACACCTGATGCTGGTCGCCGTCGGCCACGGACTCGGCCGCCGCGCCGACTCCGCGGTCGACCGGGTCCTGGCCGAACACCGGTTGGCCGACCACGCCCGGTCACGGCCTTCGGCGCTCTCGTCGGGGCAGACGCAGTCCCTGCTCCTCGCCTCGGCCTTCGTCCGGCCGCACGACCTGCTGGTGCTGGACGAGCCCGAGCAGCGGCTGGACTCGCGGGCGCGCGTGGAACTGGCGGAGCGGCTCTCGGCGCACAAGAGGCAGGGGGCGGCGATCCTGCTCGCCACCCATGACTCCGTGCTGGCCTCGGCCGTGGCCGACCACGTGGTCACGCTGGAGGACGGACGGGCCGACGTGGCACCGGTCGGGGGGGACCGGTGATGTCCGACCGCGCCGACCGCGCCGACCGGTCCGACCTGCACCGGCGCACGGACGAAACACTGGCGTTCCTGTACGAAGCCCGCGCCTCGACGCGCCGGAGCAAGCGCAGGAGCAACGCCTTCGTGCTGTACTGCGTCGCCTTGGCGGCGGTCTTCTGGGGAGTGCCGCTCCTGGTCGCCGCCGCCAGGTCCGGGCGACGGGGGGGCTGGCACGGCACTGCCTCCGACCACCTGCTGGCCGGCCTCCCGGTGACCGTGCCGGCACTGCTGGCGCTGGTGACGCTCCTCGTCGCCCGCAGTGCCGTCTGGCGGGGCCCGGTGCTGGTGGACCTGCCGACCGTCTCGTGGCTGTTGCCCCTGCCCGTCCTGCGCGGGCCGCTCCTGCTGCCCCGGTTCTACGCGTCCGCACGCGTGGCGGCCGTGGTGGGGCTCGTCGGCGGCGGGCTGCTGGGCTACCTGCTGTCGCTCGCGGGCTCCGCCGCCTGGCTGCCGGCGACGGCGGCGGGCGCATGGGCCGGCACGGCGACGGCACTGACGGCGGTGGCCGCCGGGCTGCTCGTCGAACGCTTCGACCGCGCCGTCACCCGTCACGGTTCCCGGATCCGCGCGGTCGCCTGGACGCTGGCGGCGGGCTCGCTCGCGCTCTGCGCGTTCGCGGTCCTGCGCGTCCCGAACGAACTCTGCGGCTCCCTGGTGTTGTGGTCCGGCCCCTGGGGGTGGGCGGCCCAGCCGCTCGTCACGGTGGCGGGGCACCCCACACCGGGCTGGATCCCCGGGACGGTCCTGTCCGCGGCGTTCACGCTCACCGCTTTGCTGCTCGCCCGCCGCGATGCGCCGAACATTCCCACGGAGGCCCTGCGCAACCGAGCCACCGTCGCGTCCCGGGTCGCCGCGTCGGTCTACTCCCTCGACCTGCGCCAGGCCCGCTCCGCAGCCCGCGGCCCGCGGGGACAGCGGTCCGGGCCCGCACTGCGCCTGCCCGTACCCCGCAGCAGATGGCTGCTCGTGCCCTGGCGCGACGCCACGGGGCTGCTACGGGCCCCGGGCCGGCTGCTGTGGGCGGCCCTCTGGGGCACCGCGGCACTGGCCCTGGGCACCGCCGCCCCCCACGCGGGGCCGGACGGGCAGGTCGCCCTGTGCGCCGCCGCCCTCGTCGCGGAGTACCTCGCGGCCGCGCAGCTGACGGAGCCGGCCCGCATCGACAGCGACGACACCCGCCGCTCCGCCAACCTCCCCTACGCGTTCCGGGCGCTCGCGCTGTGGCACGCGTGCGTCCCCGGCGTCCTGCTGCTCGCCTGGCTCGGCGCGGGCAACGCCGTGGCCGGGCTCACCGGCTGGTGGACACCGGGCGGTGCCTTGCTCCTGGCGGCGGTCCCCGCCATGGTGGGGGCCGCGCTGGTGAGCTCGTACCGCGGCGCGGTCCCCGGCCATCTGCTGATCGGCGCTGACACCCCCATGGGCAACACCGCCGTGCTCCAGACGGGGCTCTGGTACGCGCGCGGACCACTGGCCGCGAGCGTGCTGTCGGCACCGGTGCTCGTCACGGTCCAGCGCCATCACCAGCTCGGCGCCGGACACGTCCTCTGGCTGCTCGCGGTGGGCGCGGCGGGCATGTGGTGGGCCCGGAGCACGGCCCACCGGCTGCACGGGGCACTGCCCGAGCGGCCCCATCGACACGCGGGCAGAAGACTGCGCGCCTACCTCCTCACGAGGCTCAAATGATCGACGATCTTGCGACATCACCCGCCGTACAGGGCCTCCTGGTGCGGCTCGGGCTCGGCCAACTGCTGCCCGGACAGGCCGAAACACCCATGGGCCGCAACCGGAGCGCGGCGGGTCCGACCACCACCGGAAGCGCCGTCTTCGTCAAACAGCTGGACGCGCGGCAACCGGACGCGGCCCGCCGTTTCCGCCGGCAACGCGCCTACGAGGAAACGGCCGTCGCGGGTGAGCGGCCGCTGACCTCACCGAAGTGCCTCGGCTGGGACGAGGAAGAGCTGCTGATCGTCTTCGAATGGCTCGACGGTGCCCGTTCCGGGTCCGACCTGGCGACCGCCGAAGAGTTCGACGACGAACTCGCCCACCGTGCGGGGGAAATGGTCGGTGCACTACACGCCGTCGCACCGGACGCCCTTCCCGCGGAAGCGGCCGGCGGGACGGAACCGGACCCGATACTCCTCCCCCCGCTGGAGTTCTTCGAATCGCTCCCCCTGGCGTACCACACGCAGGCGAGCGGTGCCTCGCTGGAAGCCTGGGGGATGCTGCAACGCGACACCGAGCTCACCCTCGCGCTGCGCCGCCTGCGCTCCGCGGAGGCGGCGGCGCAGGCGGTCCCCGTCCACGGTGACCTGCGCCTGGACCAGTTCCTGCTGCACGGCGGACGGCTCCACCTGTGCGACTGGGAGGAGTTCCGCAGGGCGGATCCCGCCCGGGACGTCGGCTCCTTCATCGGTGAATGGCTGCACCGCGCCGTGCTCGACATCCCGGCGAAGGACGCGGAACTGAGCGGCCCGAGCCCCCGGCTCTCCCATCAGGACATCGTTGAACGCGGCGTGGCCGAGCTCAACAGGCTACGGACGCGCAACGTCGCCTTCTGGGAGGGTTACCGGGCCTCGACCGCGGTCACCGACCCCGGCCTGCCCGTCAGGGCGACGGCCTTCGCCGGCTGGCACCTCATCGACCGGATGTTCGCGTCCGCGGAACAGCGCCCACGGCTCACCGCCCTCGACCGGGCGGCGGCCGGAATCGGGCGCTCCGCCGTGCTGCACCCCGAAAAGTTCACCACCGTCCTCGGCCTGGAGGCTTGAGATGGACGACTTCCCCGACCTGGCGGCACTCCTGTCGGACGTGCGCGTGCACCCCGGCAACCACAGCGCCCACGTGGGCGAACGCGCCGTCACGGCCGACACGGCCGGTCAGCTCCGCCAGAAACTGATCACCGCGCTCTACGAGACGTTCCACGTGGGCAACGCCTTCACCGAGGAGCGGCCCCGGACCTATCGGGACCCGTGGCTGGAGGAACGCCTGGGCACGGCCACACCGCACGACACGACGATGGCCACCGCCCGCCTCGACGGCGACGGTCTCGTCCTGGTCGACGGCGTACGCGTTCGCGTGCCCGAGCCGGACGTCGTGGGGACCAGGGTGAGGATGCCCGCCCGGCGTCCCGGTCTCTCGCCGGGCTTCTTCCTCGTCGACGGTTCCCGGGGGCATTCGTCCCTGCGCCCGCTGCTCAGGGTGTACGTACACGTACGCACCCCCGAAGAGGCCGTCCGGACCTGGGGCGAGGTGCTGCGCGCGCTGGAACGCGACGGGGTCCCCTACCGGGCCAAGGTGACCTCGTCGCGCCGGCTGTTCCCACGCCGGGACGGCCTGGTGGTCTATCTGGGCGAGGACGCCTGGCACGCCGCCTCCGTGGTGGCGGACGCGGTGCCGCGTCCCACCACGTCCCACCCGGCTGCTCCCACCTCTTCCTTCGCCAGGGAGCTGGCACCCGGAATCGCTGTTGCCTGGGAGCCCGAGGACACGAGGCCGGGCATGCGGGGAATGAGTTTCGGCCAGCACCGCGCCGCCGCCATTGCCGACGCATTGCTGGAGCACGCCGACGGCCACGGCCGCCCCCTGGGCGATTGCCTGCGGGAGCAACTGGCCGCCGCAAATATCGACCACGAGGCGCTCTACCGGAATGCGGATTCTCCCCGACTTCCCTAAGTAGCATCGCCTTGACCCCCTGGCCCCACTCAACCTTCCTAAGTAGCGCCCGAACTCCGTGACGCGGCCCACAGATTGATCACCGGCACTCCGGAAGGTGATCTACTGAGAAACGTCAGAGCGGCGGTGACCCACTCGGGAAACCGCCGATCAAAACCTTTACTCAGGGGGAATCCAAATGGACTCCATGGAACTCATCGCCGGTTACGCCGCTTACACCACCCCGGAGGAGCTCGCCGCTTCCGAGGCCACCGACGCGCCGGCCATCACCACCACGGTGACCTCGTCGGAGATCTGCATCACGATCACCGTCGGCTGGGGCTGCTGACCTTCAGCGCCGATCGGCCAGTGGCCCGGGCGCGTCCGTCGGACAGCGCCCGGGCCCCGGCCAGAAGAGAAAGTTGCCACGTCATGCCGGAGGAATTCGCACCCCCCTCCTGCTCCACACTGCCCAACGGCCTGCGCGTCGTGCTCTGCCGACGGGGCACGGCCCCACTGGCGGCCGTGTGCGTGCACTACGACGTGGGATTCCGGTCCGAGCCGGAAGGGCGCAGCGGATTCGCCCACCTCTTCGAACACCTGATGTTCCAGGGGAGCGAGAACGTCGGACGGTCCGAGCACTTCACCATCGTGCAGAGCTCAGGCGGAACGGCCAATGGATCCACGCGCCAGGATTACACGGAGTATTACCAGATCGCTCCCGCATCGGCCCTCGAACGACTTTTGTTCCTTGAGGCGGATCGAATGCGGACGCTGCGACTCACCCAGAATTCCCTTGACACCCAGGTGGCGGTGGTCAAGGAAGAAATAAAAATGAACGTCCACGATCGCCCTTATGGCGGATTCCCCTGGACCAATCTCCCTTCGGTGCTCTATCGGAAATTCTCCAACGCCCACAACGGCTACGGCGATTTCATCGACCTCGACCATGCCACGCTGGAGGAGTGCGCCGCCTTCTTCGACGGCTACTACACGCCGTCCAACGCCGTGCTCACTGTGGTCGGAGACATCGATCCGGAACTGACGCTGGAATGGGTGACCAGGCATTTCGGCGACATCGCGGCACGGCTGACGGCGGCCCCGCAGGACCTGTCGGAGCCATGGCCGTCCGCACCCCGCAGCGGCGGCTACACCGACCCGCAGGCCCCTCTGCCGGCCACGGCCGTCGGCTACCGGCTGCCCGATCCCGGCACCGAGCGCGACCGCTACCTCGGCCACATCGCCCTGGCCGCCCTGCTGAGCGGCTCGTCCGGGCGCCTGCAGCAGCGAGCGCTCGCCCGCGGCGTCGACCTCACGACCGCCACGGCCCAGTGCGGGTTCTTCGGACCGTTCGACGCCCGGGATCCCGACACCTTCGTCGTCACGGCCCGCCACCCCTCGTCCGAACACCGGGCGGTCTCCGACGTGATCGAGGCGGCGCTGGAGGACCTCGCGGGGGCGGGACCGACCGACCGCGAAGTGGCCGCCGCGGTCGGCGGGACCATCGCGCGCTGGCACCGCAAGCACGACAACGTCCTCGCCCTCGCGCGGGCGGTCGGAGCCTCTTCCCTCCTCCACGGTGAGCCGTCCCTGCCGATGGACCTCACCGGACACCTGACGGCCCAGGACGTCGGCTCCGTGCGCGACGCGGCCGCCGGGCTGGCAGACAGCAGGCCCGCCGCACTCCTGGTCCACCCACGCGATGCCGGAGGTACCCGGTGACGAGGCCCCTGCCTCCGCTCCATCCCGAGAAGCCCCTCGCCCTCCCCCGCGTGATCGAACGGCACCTGCCCTCCGGACTGCGGATCTTCGCGGTGCCCAGGAAGGGCGCTCCACTGGTCGAGGTCCGCGTCCTCGTTCCGCTGTCGGTCGGTGACCCGGTGCGGTCGGTGGCCGTCGAGCTGCTCACGACGACGGCCTTCACGGGGACCGTGCGGCTGGGCGGCCGTGACGTTCCCTGGGACTCGGCCTTCACCACCGGCCGGCCGCACGCGCAGCGCATGGCGGAGTGGCTGACGGTCGTCGGACACGTGCCCGTCGCCGGACTCGACCGGATGCTCACCCTGCTCGCCTCGTGGCTGGCCGCGCCCACCCTCCCGGAGGACCGCCTCGCCCGGGAACGCGAGCGGCTGTCCCAGGCCCTGACGATCCTGGGCACCCAGCCCCAGCGCATCGCCGTGCGCGAGCTCAACCGGGCCCGGTACGGCGACATGGCGGTCTTCGACGCATGGCCGTCGGCCGAAACGGTGTCGGCCCTCACCGCACACGACGTGCACGAGGCCCACCGCACGAGCCTGTCGCTCCGCGAGGCCCGCGTGATCGTCGTGGGGGACATCGACCCCGACTCCACGGCCGACGCGGTGGCTCGGACCTTCTGCGCCATGCCCTCCGGTGCCGCGGCACCCCCCGTGCCCGGGACGGCGCCGGCCGATCGCATGCGGCTGGTCCCGCGCCCCGGAGCCGCCCAGTCGCACGTGGCCCTGTCCTGCCGCTCCGTGCCCTTCGCCCACTCCCAGTACCCCGCCCTCGCCGTGGCCAACGCGGTGTTCGCCGGGTACTTCTCGTCCCGGCTGGTGACGAACATCCGCGAGCGGCGGGGCCTGGCCTATCACGCGCTGTCGCGGTTCGACCGTACGCTCGGCTCCCCTTCCACGGTGACCGACGTGGTCTGCGGGACGGCATCCACCGGCCTCGTGGTGTCCGAGATCCTGTCCGAGCTGACGAACCTCGTCGATCTCCCGCCGACGCGACGGGAGATCGACGACGCCCGCACGTACCTCAGGGGCTCGCTGCTGACCGCCACCGCCTCCCAGTCGGACCTGGCCAACCTCCTCGCCTCCCTGTGCTGCTGGAACGTGGGCACCGACTGGATCCAGGAGTACCCCCGTCAGCTCCTGGAAGTGACCGCGGACGAGGTCGCCGCGGCCTGTCGTGACTTCTTCGGCCCCGGCCCGCAGGCGGGAGTCGTCCTCGCGGACCCGGCCGCGGTGGGACCGTCCTTGGCCCCGTTCGGATTCGTGGCACCAGGAGACCAGACATGAACGACCGGCAGGTCCCCGCCGGCGGCGTACCCGCCCCGGAGTTCACCGCCGAACGGCTGCTCCTCATAGGGACGGGCGCCGTCCACGTGGCCCATCTGCCCACCTGGGCGGGATGGCTGCGGACGGCCTATCCACGCCTGGAGACCCGGACGGTCGTCACGCGCAGCGCCGAACGCTTCGTCAGCCGGGCCGCCCTGGCCGCCCTCGGCGGTAACGAAGTGCTGCTCGACGTGTGGCCGGAGGAGGCCACGGCCACCGCGCTGCACGTCGAACTGGCCCAGTGGGCGGACGCGGTGATCGTCTATCCGGCCACCATGAACTTCATCGCCCGCTTCGCCACCGGCATGGCGGACACACCGGCCATGCTCGCCCTGCAGTGCACCCGGGCCCCCATCGCGGTGGCTCCGGCACTGCCTCCGGGCGGCCAGGAGAACATCACCCTGCAGCACCACCTGAAAACGCTCGGAACCCGGCCCAACGTCGTGGTCGTCCCCACCACCCCCGGTCGCAGCATCACGACCGGACGGGACGACGCCGCCGTGCCGCCGCCCCTGCCCGTGGTGATCGGCGCACTGGCGCGCAAGGGTGCGGCCCTCACGGCAACGGACGGCACCCATGCTCGTTGACGAGTACGGCACCAGACACCTGCGCACCCGGATCTTCACGACCGAGGACGGCCGCTTCCTCTGGCACCGGACGCACCTGTCGGCGGAGACCACCGCCACGACCACGCCGATCGTCTCCTCGAAGAACACGGCAGCGGCCACGTTCGCCGGGAACACGGTCACGTACACGGCACCCGGCGCCAAGTCCCTGGCCCGCATCGTCTGGCCACCCGCTCTCGTGACGTTCCCCCTGGTCCCGGCCATGCACGCCATCGGCCACGCCCTGCGCGACATCAACGGACACACCGGCCCCCTCGACGCCGCGGGCCCGCCGCCCGCCCTCGCGCGCCTCACCCGGTGGCTCCGGGCGGGAAGCGAGGACGAAGGAGCGGCACGGCTCCACCGACTCTGCACGGACCGCATGGGCCCGACGCGGCTGAACACCCTCGCCGAGTGGTGCCACGCGGCCGCCCCCGGGGCCACGGGGGACGTACTGCTCCACGGCGAACCGTCCCTGGGCCTCACGGTGCCCACCCGGGACGGCGGTCACGCGGTACTGCTCACCGGCGAGAGCCTGTCCCGCGGAAGGCCCGAACACGACGCGGGCTGGCTGCTGGGCGAACTCGCGGAGATGGCGGACGTGGCCGGCCGCAACCTCCCGGGTGACTCGACGGCCTCACCCTTCAAGATCATGGCGGCAGCCTTCAGGACGGCCCGCGGCCCCTCTCTGGACGACGCCCTCCTGCGCCGCAGCGCCACCCTGCGCCGAATGGCACACCTGCTGGACTTCGCCGGCAACGTCGGCTGGAGCGAAGGCGTCACCCACTACGCCGACACCCTGGCCGCCCTGACCGACGCCGACGGCCGGACCGTCCTCTCACCACTGGAACCGACGGCCTAGGAACGACGGAACCCCTCCGGGTGCCGGTGCCCGTACCACGCGAGACCCGAACGTGTCGTCCGGTACCGGCGGAAGAAAAGCAAAAGCCCCAGGTCACGGCGAGTGAGTCCTGGGGCTTCGCTGGAGCCGCCTTCGGGATTCGAACCCGAGACCTACGCATTACGAGTGCGTTGCTCTGGCCAACTGAGCTAAGGCGGCACCGCTGTAAGACAAGAAGATTTCCCCTGAGGGACGCTCTCATCAGCAGCGGCGCCAAGTCTACAGGGTCGAACGGGGTGCCCCGTACCGGGACGGTCGGGAGGGTCAGCAGCGCTTGCCCGGGGCGGGGGGCTGGCCCTGCAGGAGGTAGCGGTTGATCGCGGTGTCGATGCAGTCGCTGCCGCGTCCGTACGCCGTGTGGCCGTCGCCGTCGTACGTCAGCAGGGTGCCCGAGTCGAGCTGGCCGGCCAGGGCCTTGGCCCACTTGTACGGGGTCGCCGGGTCGCGCGTCGTGCCGACCACCACGATCGGAGCCGCCCCCTTCGCCGTCAGCGGCCTCGCCTTGCCCGTGGCCTTCACCGGCCAGTACGTGCAGTTCAGCGAGGCCCACGCCAGGCCCGCGCCGAAGACCGGCGAGGCCTTCTCGAAGGAGGGCAGTGCGGACTGGACGCCCTCCGGGCCGTCGAACGCCGGCGGCAGGTCGAGGCAGTTCACGGCGGCGTTGGCGGACATCAGGTTCGCGTACGTGCCGTCCGCGTCGCGTTCGTAGTAGCTGTCGGCGAGGGCCAGCAGCCCGGACCCGTCGCCGTTCATCGCGTCGGTGAGGGCCGTGCGCAGCTGCGGCCACGCGCTCTCGTCGTACAGCGCCGCGATCACGCCGGTCGTCGCGAGGGACTCGCCGAGCGGGCGGTTCGGGTCGCCCGAGGGGACCGGCTGGGCGTCGAGCTTGCGGAAGAAGTCCTTCAGGTTCTGGCCCACCGCGTCGGGGTTGCCCCGCCCCAGCGGGCATTCCGGCTGCTTGGCGCAGTCCTTCGCGAAGGAGCGGAAGGCGGTCTCGAAGCCCTCCGTCTGGTCGCGGTTCAGTTCCAGCGCGGGCCGCGTGGGGTCCATGGCACCGTCCAGGACCAGCCTCCCGACGCGGGCCGGGAAGAGGTCGGCGTACGTCGCCCCGAGGAAGGTGCCGTACGAGGCCCCGACGTAGTTCAGCTTCTCGTCGCCCAGCACCGCGCGCAGCACGTCCATGTCGCGGGCGGCCTCCACCGTGGAGACGTGCGGCAGGATCCGCCCCGAGCGCGCCTGGCAGGCCGCCGCCAGCTCCTTGAACGCGGTCACCAGCTCGGCGCGCTCCGCGGCGTCGTCCGGGGTCTGGTCCACCTGGGTGAACCGGTCCATGCCGTGGCCGGTCAGGCACTCGACGGGGCTGCTGCGGGCGACCCCGCGCGGGTCGAAGGAGACCATGTCGTACTGGGCGCGCACGGCGGCCGGGTAGCCGATGCCCGCGTACGCCTGGAGGTATCCGATGCCCGAACCGCCCGGCCCGCCCGGGTTGACCACCAGGGAGCCGAGCCGCTTGCCCGGGCCCGTGGCCGCGCGGCGCGCCACGGCGAGGTCGATGTCCTGCCCGGAGCCGGGGTTCGCGTAGTCCAGCGGCGCCTTCATGGTGGAGCACTGGAAGCCGGGGACGCCGCAGTCGCGCCAGGTCAGCTTCTGCTCGTAGTACGGGCGCAGCGCGGCCGGGACCGCGGTCGGCTCCGCCGAGGCCGAGGCCACGTCCGAGCCCCCGGAGGTGCAGCCGGAGAGGAGCAGCCCGGCGGCTGCGATCACGGTTCCGGTGGTACGCAGCAGACGCCTGGTGTCCATGCGGCGAGCCTACGTGCTGCCCGCCGTCCGTGTCGGCGCCCGTGGGGCGGCCGTGGGGCGGGCGGCCGTCCGCCGACCGGGGCGGACCCGCCGTCACGCCCGTGCCGGACCCGTCACGTCCGGGGCCCCGGATCCCTCGGACGGGTGAAGGGAGAAGCGGGGAGCGGGCGAGAGGTCAGCCCGCGCGCAGGGCCATCGTCATCGCCTCGACCGCGAGGAGGGGGGCGACGTTCCGGTCGAGGGCCTGCCGGCAGGCGATGATCGCCTCGATGCGCCGCAGGGTGCGCTCGGGGCCCGAGGCCCGCGCGACCCGGTCGAGGTCCGGCCGTACGTCCTCGTTGGCGATGGCCAGGTTCGAGCCGAGCTGCAGGGCCAGGACGTCCCGGTAGAAGCCCGTGAGCTCGGTCAGTGCCAGGTCGAGGCTGTCGCGCTGGGTACGGGTGCGGCGGCGCTTCTGGCGGTCCTCGAGCTCCTTCATCACCCCGGCCGTGCCCCGGGGCATGCGCCCGCCCGCGCCCGCTCCGGCGCCGAGGGCGGCCCGCAGCTCCTCGGTCTCCTTGACGTCGACCTCCTCTGCCATCTGCTTGGCGTCCTCGCCGGCGGCGTCGACCAGCTCCTGCGCCGCCTTGAGGCAGCCGCCCACGTCGTCCACCCGCAGCGGCAGCTTGAGCACGGTGGCCCTGCGCGTCCGGGCGGACTCGTCGGTGGCGAGCCGGCGGGCCCGGTCGATGTGGCCCTGGGTCGCGCGGGCGGCGTTGGCGGCGGCGGCGGGCTCGATCCCGTCCCTGCGCACCAGCAGGTCGGCGACGGCCGCGACCGAGGGGGTGCCCAGGGTCAGGTGCCGGCAGCGGGAGCGGATGGTGGGCAGCACGTCCTCCAGCGAGGGCGCGCACAGCAGCCACACCGTCCGCGGAGCGGGCTCCTCCACCGCCTTCAGCAGGACGTTCCCGGCGCCTTCGGTGAGCCGGTCGGCGTCTTCCAGGACGATGACCTGCCAGCGCCCCACGGCCGGGGAGAGCTGGGCCCGGCGCACCAGGTCCCGGGTCTCCTTCACGCCGATGGACAGCAGGTCGGTGCGGACGATCTCCACATCGGCGTGCGTGCCGACCATGGTGGTGTGGCAGCCGTCGCAGAACCCGCAGCCGGGTTCGCCGCCGAGCGCCCGGTCGGGGCTGACGCACTGGAGCGCCGCCGCGAAGGCACGGGCGGCGGTGGCCCGCCCGGAGCCGGGCGGCCCGGTGAACAGCCAGGCGTGGGTCATCTTGGACGCGGGCGGCGGCGGGGTCCCGTCCGAGGCGGCCGTGACGAGCGCGTCCGCGTCCCGCGCGGCGGCGGCCAGCTGCGTCTGCACGCGCTCCTGCCCCACCAGGTCGTCCCACACGGGCATCCCGCCCACCGCCTTTCCCTCTGCGTCCCGCGCCCTCGCGCCCGGCCGTCCCGCGCCGGGCTGTCCCGCGCGTCCCGATCACATTGTGGCGTGCGCCACCGACAGTCCCGGATCAGCGGCGGCGCGGGCCGCCCCCGCCGCGTCGGCCGTCCTCGCCGTCCTCCTCGTCCCGGCGCGGCCCCAGCAGCTCGTCGGCCAGGGTCGGCAGGTCGTCCATCGGAGTGGCCTCGGCCCAGTCGGACGGGGTCCGGCGCGGCCGGCCGTCGTCCCCGACGACCGGGAGCTCACGGGTCACGTCGTTCCCGGAGTCCCGGAAGATGCCGGGCGGCACCCGGTCGGCCGGGCTCTCCTGCGAGTGGCGGACCGTCGGCCGGGTGGCCGGGGCGGACGGCGGCGCCGTGCGCGCCGACGCGTCCCGGGCGTCCGGACCACCCGCCGGCCCGTCGGGGCGTACGGACGGCAGCACGGCCGTCTCGTCCGCCGCCGGGTCGATCTTGGGGACCGGGACGGTCTCGGTGATGTCGTCGGGCCGCAGGGCCCGCTTGATCCGCGGGGTCTCGACGGTGACGGCGTCGTTCGGGTGCGGCTCCTTGCGCATCGGGACCTTCCGTCCCCGGCCGGCGGCCGGGTCCGCCTGCCCGGCGGTGGACGCGGAAGCAGCGCTGGACGCGGACGAAGCGCTGGACGCGGCGCTGGACGCCGACGAAGCGGCCGCGGCCGCCGAAGCCGCCGCCGCCGCGGCGGCCGAGGCCTCCGCCCGCCGGCGC
>NZ_JBEXKC010000045.1:0-8219 GCF_040609475.1 Streptomyces sp. NPDC004667
CCGGAGCCGCGCCTTGCAGATCGTGTTGTCAGACGTCTCCAGGAACACCGAGCCGGAACTGGCGTGGACCCAGTCGTCATGGCAGGCGGTTCGCCTCCGTCAAGGCGAAGTTCCCGGGGAGCTGCCCGTGCGGTCAGCCCTACGCCGCCGGGGACACCATCGTCAAGCTGGCCTCCCGTTGGGGCCACCCCGACTGCGCCGGATCGGACGACCGAGGCGGCGGCCCGCCCCCCGTGGGATAGTGGAACGGGGTCGAACCGACATCGAACGGGGTGGCCGGATCCTGGCGCCCCCTGTCGGGGGGTGGAGCACGTATGAAGGGCACGAGGAGAAGCGGCGCGGCCAAGGCCCCGCTGGCGTTGCTCGCGACGAGCCTGCTGACCGCGGGGCTGCTGGCCGGGACCGGTACGGCGTCGGCCGCGGCCATGGCCTCGACGGGAGCCCGGGCGCCGGCCGCGGCCTGCACCGGCGCGCAGCTCACGGCCGACAGCGCGCAACGGGTGGGGTCCAACGGGGTACGGGTGACCGTCACCAACACGGGCTCCAAGCCGTGCACGCTCAAGGGCTTCCCGACCGTGGGCCTCGCGGGCCTGGGATCGCCCGGCAGCAACAAGGGGCTGACCGTCGTCCGCCAAGGCCAGGCGCGCACCGTGCAGTTGCCGGTGGGCGGCAAGGCCACGACCCTGCTGACCTTCACGCCGGTACTCGGAGAGGCCGACGGCTACTGCGCTTCCGGCGGGAAGCCCGTGGTCGCCCCCACGATCGTGGTGGGTGTCGCGGGAGCGGGCACCCAGCTGGCGCCGGACGACGGCGGCGACTTCGCCCTGTGCGGCAACAGCGTGCGCGCCACGGCCTTCCGCTGACGTCGCCCGGCACCGCCGGTGCGCCGCACCGGGTGGGTCAGTCCACCACCAGGTCGGCCCGGTGGCGGCCGGCCTCGATCAGCCGGGCGTTGGCCTCGTCCGAGCGGGAGACCCACCGGGCCGCGTCCGCCTCGCTCCTGCCGTGCAGCACGTGCCGGGCGACGAGGCGGCGTACGCGCACGTCCTCGTCGGGAGCCAGGTACCAGGTCTCGTCCAGCAGGGGGCGCAGCCCCGCCCACTCCCCCGCCTCGTACAGCAGGTAGTTGCCCTCGGTGATCACCAGCGGTACTCCGGGAGGCACCGCGATGCTGCCGGCGACGGGTTCCTCCAGCCTGCGGTCGAAGGCCGGGGCGTAGACCACCTCGGGGGCCGCCGCGCGCAGCCGCCCGAGCAGGGCCCGGTATCCGGCGGCGTCGAAGGTGTCCGGCGCCCCCTTGCGGTCCGCGCGCCCCAGCCGGACGAGCTCGGCCTGGGCGAGGTGGTACCCGTCCATCGGTACGACGACCGCCCGTTCGGGGCCCAGCGCCCGCGCGAGCCGCTCGGCCAGGGTCGACTTGCCCGCTCCCGGCGGTCCCGCGATGCCGAGGATCCGCCGTCCGCCCGCGACCGCCAGGGCCCGGGCCCGGTCTTCCAGTTCCGCCCACTCCACCCCCGTATCGTGCCACCGCGGCGGGCCCGCGCGTCCCACGGTCATGCGTGCACCACGCTCATGCGCTCACCACGGGGATGCCGTCCGGGCGGTCGCCGAGGAGGGCCGCGATGTGGTCCGCGCAGTGCAGGGCCGCGGTGCTCATGGCGCTCCTGGTCATCCCGGCGACGTGCGGGGTCAGCAGGGCGTTCGGCAGGCCGGCCAGCGCGGACTCGAAGGCCGCGTGCTCATGGGCGAAGGTGTCGACCGCGGCGGCCGCCAGGGGATGCCCGGGGTCGCGCAGGGCGTCGGCCAGGGCCTGTTCGTCGACGATGCCGCCGCGGGCGGTGTTCAGCAGGATCGAGCCGGGGCGCATCAGCGCCAGCTCCGCCCGCCCGATCATCCCCCGGGTCGCCGCCGTGAGCGGCAGGTGCAGGGAGACCACGTCGCTGGTCGTGAGCAGGGCCGTGAGGGAGCGGACCGGGCGGGCCGGTTCCCGGGCCCGGTGCTGCCGGGACAGGCCCTGGACGTCCATGCCCAGGGCCGCCGCCCGCCCGGCCAGTGCCGAGCCGGTGCGGCCCAGACCGACGATGCCCAGGGTCAGCTCCGACAGCTGCGCGGCCGGAGCCGCCGGGGCTCGCCAGACACCCCGGTGCGCGGTCGCGTTGTGGGCCGGCAGGTCGCGGGTCAGGGCGAGGAGCTGGGCCAGCGCGAACTCGGCGACGGCGCCCGCGTTGGAGCCGGGGGTGTGGGTGACCGTGACGCCGTGACGGGCGGCGGCGGGCAGGTCGACGTGGTCGGTGCCCGCCCCGGCCCGCCCGATCACCCGCAGCGGGCGCACGAGCGCGGGATCGGTGGCCGCGGCGAGGAACCCGGCGCGCAGGGGCACGCCGGCGCGGGACTTGAGCGCGTCGTAGCCCTGTGCGCCGTGGACGGTCGCGGCGGTCAGGGCGGACTCGTCGAAGGCGTCGAAGTCGGTGAACTCCACCCGGTCGCCCCAGGCGTCCCGGGCCCCGGCGTGGTCGGCGACCCTGCGGAGGTTCAGCGTGACCTCCAGTCCGTGGCCGAGCAGGCGGTCCAGTTCGCGGGCCATCAGCTCGCCGGGGGCCGCGTCGAGCAGCAGGATCCGCGCCGTGTCCATGTGAGTCGTCCCTTCCTCGTCCACGCAGCCTACGGCGGCCGCACACGGCGTCCGCCCGTACGGCCGTTGGCCGTACGGGCGTTGGCCGTACGGGCGTTGGCCGTACGGGCGTTGGCCGTACGGGCGTTCGCGCCGCGTCAGGCCAGCAGTGCGGCCACCGGTGACAGGGGCTCCCACGCCGGGTCCCGGCCCGTGAGCCGGTCGGTGACGCGCCGCCAGGCCTCCGGGTCGCTGCCGAGGCGGGTGGCCACGAGGGCGGTGAGGGCGGTCAGGGCGGCGTGTGCCTGCTCCGGGGCGTCCGTACGGCGGGTCACTCCGCTCAGGTAGGCCAGCATCAGCGCCGCCGGGGCCGCCACCTCCAGCAGGTCGGTGCCGGTGAGCATGCCGGAGGCGAGCAGTCCGTCGAGCTGGGTCGACAGCGGGCAGTGGTACAGCCCGCCCAGCCCGTACCGGGCGCGGGCCCGGGTGAGTTCCGCGCCGCCGGGCAGGCCGTCCGGGCCCGGCTCCCGGAACAGGGCGGCGTGACGCAGGCGCAGGCCCTCGGGGGCGTCCACATGGTTGACGACCCAACCCCAGTGCGGCAACGGCTCCTCGGTGTGGGCGGCCTCCACGGCCGCCCAGTCGATGCCGCCGGGCACGGTGGCCGCCCCACCGGGGGCATGCCAGGCGGGACGGTCGCGCCGCAGCCGTGCGATGAACTTGGCCGGGGCCAGTTCCCGGTCGGCCCGGGCTCGGAGCACGGCCGCCGGATCCGCGGACGTCAGCGCCTTCGCGCACAGGGTGGCCGCCGCCCGGCCGAGCAGGTCGCGTCGGACCAGGGCGGCGAGCCGGTCGGTGCCGCCGTGTTCGAGCAGGTTCAGGCAGCCGAGGACCTGCTGGAGGAGGCTCAGGTCGCGCCCTTCCCGGACGAAGACCTCCTCGATCAGGTCCGGCTCGGCCGAGTGGAGCCAGCGGACGCCTCCGACCAGTCGTCCGGACGGGTCCTGCCGTGCCTCCGCCAGCGCGAGCGCGCCGACGGTCACCGCCCGCGTGCCGGGCGTGCCGTGGGTGCGGGACCGGGCCACGATGCGCCGGCCCGTCGGCGCGGTGGTGCCGTGGCGCAGGAGGGTCAGGTCCACCTCCGGGTCGTCGAGGTCGGCGAGCAGTACGTCGGAGCCGACCTCCAGCCGGCGGGTCCGGGCGGCGAGGACGCGCAGGGCCTGCGGATCGCGTCCGGCCAGCAGTCGGCCGAAGGCGGTACGGGGGGTCCGCTCGTGGCGCATCAGGTACGCGGCGAGCAGCCAGGGCCCGTCGGGGCCGAGGCGGGGCAGGACCGCGTCGACGGTGTCGGCGTCCGCCAGGCAGAGCAGGGTGCCGATCGGCCAGGTCCAGAGGTGGTCGCCCCGTCCCACGCGCTTGAGGGCCTCGTCCGGTGTGGTGGGCACCGCGTCCTCCACCGGCCGGTACGCGGGGTTCTGCGCGAGTGCGTCGGCGGGTTCGGCGGCGAGTTCCAGCAGCTCGGTCCAGGTGGGTCCGGTCGCCGACCGGGGGTCGGAGGATCCGGCGGCGGCCGACGCGGTCGCGGCCAGGCGCAGCCAGGCTTCGGGGTCGGTGCCGAGGGTCGAGCGCAGCAGCCGTCCGACGGCGGCCCGCCAGGCTTCGGCGAAAGCGAGGCGGCGCCAGTCCGACGGGAGGCGGAGCAGGCGGGCGGCCGGCAGCAGGCCGGGGAGTTCCTCGGCCGGGAGGAGGCCCTGGGTGTAGGCCGCCTCGGTGAGCGCGGTGCTGGAGCCCCAGCTCCGGGGGAGCTCCGCACGCACTTCGGCGAAGCCGGGCGCGGTGGGCCAGGAGCCTTCGTGGGGCGACTCGACGCCGTGCTCCGCGCAGGCGCGGACGAGCCATCGGGGGGTGGCGAGACCCGGGGCGTCCTCCTGCCAGTGGCGGGCCAGGAAGCGGAGCACGCCGGGGTCGGCGGGCAGGGGGAGCTCGTCCGGGGCGGCGGCGAGGGAGCGCAGCAGGTCGAGGGCCGCCAGTGCGGCCCGTTCCTCCCGCCGCTGCGGAACCGGGGGCGGCTCGACCCCGGGGACCTCGTCGCCGGGGACCTCGTCGCCGGTGGCCTCGGCCCCGCTCCCGTTCCCGGGGTCGTTCCGCGGGCCGGCCGGCTGCCCGGTGCGCGTGTCCCCGCCCCGGGGGTTCTCCGTGGGCGCGGTGGGCGGGGTGTCGCCCGCCTCCGTGATCAGGGTGTGGAGGGTGCCCCGGTGGTCCGGCAGGAGGGTGTCCAGGGCGGTCCAGGCCTCGGGGCGCTCTCCGAGGTGGGCCTCGGTCAGCGCGCGGAGGGCCGCCGGGGCGGCATCGCCGAGCCGTCCGCGGTCGGCCAGCCGGGTCAGTGCGCCGAGCGCGTGCACGGCGGGGTGTGCGGTGCCGACCAGTTCGACCGGGTCCAGCAGCCCGGCGGTGACCATGCCCTCCGCCCAGGGGGCGGCGGAGTCGTCCAGGGGTTCCCGGGCGAGGCGGAGCGCGGGCGGGTGCGTGTTCCCCGCCCTGCGGCCGCCCTCGCGCCAGGGCTCGTTGAGGACGCTCAGGCGGAACGCGAGGCGCTGCTCGTCGCTCGCGTCCTCGTGGCGGGCCAGCTCCTCGCACGCCTTGGGCATGAACGGGGTGGCCGCGTGGGCCTCGGCCAGGGCCGGCAGGTCGTGCGCGTACGGTTCGGCGAGCAGGTCGCGCAGGGTGCTGGTGCCGCGGGCGGTGGCCAGCAGGGCCGGGAGCCGCGCGGGGTCCCCGTAGGGCTCGCACCCCTCGCGCAGGCGTCGCAGCGCGGCGCCGTCGTTCGATCGGGCTTCGGCGGCGAGCGCCTTTTCGACGGCCGCGACGACGGGGATGCTCAGGCTCCACGCGAGGGTCCGGTCGTCGAGGATGGCGCGCACCGCCGCCGGTCCGGCGCATTCCCACACGCGGACGAGCGCGTACCGCTGGACGACCCCCCGCCCGTTGAAGAGCAGCAGGGCGCGGGTGGTCAGCTGCGGGTCACCGGAGCCGAGCAGGGGCGTGAGCCAGCCGGCAGGCGGGTTCCCGTCGGGGGCGGTCAGTTCGGCCCGCAGGTCCGCGTCCATCGGGACCCGGTCGAGGCGGTGCGCGAGGGTGCGGCGCAGGGACGGGGTGCAGCGCGGGTTGCGGTAGACGGCCGCGCCGACCCGGGGGTCGCCCGTGGCGAGCAACCCTGCGAGGGCCCGGGAGTCGATCCGGCTGTGGCGGGCCAGGGCGGTACGGGTCCGGGTGTCCCCGTGTCCGGTGACGGCGGCGACGAGGCCGGGTCCCGGGAGCGAACCGCCGGAGAGCAGTTCCTCGACCGTCCGGTCGGGCAGGGCGGCCAGCACGGCCGCCGCTTCCTCGGGCCCGGCGTGCTCCAGGAGCAGCCCCAGGGTGCCGTCCACGCTGCGGGGTACGGGCCTGCGGACCGCGCCGGGGCCCGCCGCCGGTGCGGGACCGGGTACGTCGGCCAGCAGGGCGGGCAAGGTGCCCCGGTGCGTGCCCAGTGCGTCGCGCAGGGCGAGCCAGCGGGCGGTACGGCCCGCGAGGTGATCGCGTATCAGTTCCCGCAGGCGGGCCGCGGCTTCGTCGTCCGCCCCGCCGGCGGCGGTGACGCCCGCGCCGACGGATCGCGCGGGGCGTGCCTCCTCGACCACCCGGAGTGCGGAGCCGTTCGGAGGCGCGGTCTCGGGGGTGCTCGCGGGTGAGGGCGCGAGGAGGCCCCGCACCACGTCGGCGGTCGAACTGTTCTGCGAGTGACTCATGATCGCCATGCTAGGGCGGGGGGCTGACAACGGGTGTCGGCCGGCGATCGCTCAGCCCAGGAGCGCCCGGGTGATCTGCCGGGTGGTCCGGGTGGCGATCCGGGGGCCGGTGGCGGTGTGGACGTTCAGGCCGGTGGCCAGGGCCCGGCCGCGGCCCCGAGCGCCGCTTCCCGCAGGCGGGTCGTCCCCCTCGCACCGAACCGGTCGCCGGCTCGCCGTCGATCCAGCGGGACACCGCCCACGGTCACGGGCGGGGCAGGCGGACCGACGGTTCGCCGCCGAGCCGGTGGATCACGCGGTCGGAGCCGGCCGGCCCGAAGGGTCGCAGGGGCAGCGCCGCCCGTACGGGACATCACACCGCGGGCCGGCCGCGCGCACCGAACGGTTGACCGGCGGGTGGCGGCGGGGCCGGGGCGGCAGGGCGGTCGTATGCCCGGCCCACCTGCGGAGTCTTCGGTTCCATGAGGGAGGATGGCAGCTCGCCCCGGATGCGCACACCCTTGCGAACGGGGTCGGCACGCAACACGACCTGACAGGTGACATCGTGACGACACAACACATACGGCGAGCGTCGGCGGCGCTCCTCGCCGCCGCCCCGGTCCCGTCCCCGGCGTCGGCTCCGGACGCGCGAGGCCCGGAGGACGTCCGTTGACCCGTGATCTCGTCCTGCACGACTGGGTGGTCGTCGCCATCGCCCTGGCCTCGGGCTGCGTGGCGGGGCTGTTGGTGCGCGCCCTGTTGAAGTGGCTGGCCAAGCACGCCCTCCGGACCAAGTGGACCGGGGACGATCTGATCGTCGACTCGCTGCGCACCGTCGCGCCGTGGGCCGCGGTCATCGCGGGCGTGGCCGTGGCGGTGTCGGCTCTGCCGCTCACCGCCCGGATCGGGGGGCTGGTGAACCAGTCCCTGACCGCCCTGCTCATCCTCATCTCCACGGTCACCGCGGCCCGGGTCGTCGCGGGTCTCGTGCAGTCGGTGGCGCAGTCCCGGACGGGGGTCGCGGCCTCCGCGTCCATCTTCGTGAACATCACGCGGATCGTGGTGCTGACGATGGGCGTGCTCGTGGCCCTCGAAACCGTCGGGGTGTCCATCGCCCCGCTGGTCACCGCCCTCGGCGTCGGCGGTCTCGCGGTCGCCCTCGCGCTGCAGGACACCCTCGCCAACCTCTTCGCCGGCGTCCACATCCTCGCCTCGAAGACGGTCCAGCCGGGTGACTACATCCGGCTCAGCAGCGGGGAGGAGGGGTACGTCGTCGACATCAACTGGCGCAACAGCGTGGTGCGCAACCTGTCGAACAACCTGGTGATCATCCCCAACGGGCGCCTGGCGCGGACCAACATGACCAACTACACGCAGCCCGAGCAGAAGCTGTCGATCCTCGTGCAGGTCGGAGTGGGCTACGAGAGCGACCTGGAGCACGTCGAGGCGATCACGCTCGACGTCGTGGACAGCGTGATGGCCGACATCATCGGTGGCGTGCCCGACCACGAGGCGGCGGTGCGCTTCCACACGTTCGCCGACTCCAGGATCAACTTCACGGTGATCCTGGGTGTGGGCGAGTTCAGCGACCAGTACCGGATCAAGCACGAGTTCATCAAGCGCCTGCACCAGCGGTACCGGGCCGAGGGCATCTCGATCCCCGCCCCCGCGCGGACGGTATCGCTCCGCCAGGACGGCCCTCTGGTGGCTCCCTCCGGGCCGCCCGTGCTCCCGCACCAGCGCGACGCCTCGTCGGACGCGCTCCTGGCGGACCGGCAGCCGTAGCGGTCGCGACGACGGCAGCGGTGAGGCACGGCGCCGGCCCCGGGGGTACTCCCCCG